>JAUZPI010000049.1 GCA_030706015.1 Bacillota bacterium | reverse complement strand
TAAATGTTAAGGATTCTAAGTCTACTAAATCTTATGATACTTTTAAAACTATTAATTTCCAAATTACTGCACCTGTTGTTGCACCTAGCATCAGCAGCTTTACAGCTGATAAAGCTTCACCTCAAGTTAACAATACTGCTGTTAATTTAACTGCATCTGCTTCTGGTGGTACTAGTTTACTTTATCAGTTCTGGGCTTTTGACGGCACTAATTGGACTTTAATTAAGGATTATTCATCTAGCTACACTGCTACTTGGACTCCTACTACTGCTGGTTCTTATACTCTTTATGTAAATGTTAAGGATTCTAAGTCTACTAAATCTTTCGATACTTTTAAAACTATCAACTTCCAAATAAATTAATACTGTGATTGTTTCTGCCTTTGCACTTATGTTTTAAGCTAACCATTGACAAAACTAGATAAGCAACTATCAGCATTTATTATTCTGATAGTTGCTTATTATTTTACATTAATCTTTAAATAGATAATCCTCACTATTATCTTATACTGTATTTACACATTCTCAAAAGCTAGCCTTAATGTACATTTAAACTACGCGTAAGAGTCCTTTATTATAACATACATACTTATTCCCCTTCTATTAGTTACTTATCCCTACTTATCGTTTCATGATATTAATTAATAAATAGAGTGCTAATTTTTATTCCAGCTCTCTGTTTATCTATCTTCAAATAAGTAACTAGCTTTTAAAGGTGCTAAAATTTTTGTTAAATCAATTACTTGAGCTAATGGAATACCTTTTTAGGGACGTTTTACACATGTAATATTGTATGAAAATTCTAGCTTATACTATCTCTACTATACATCCGCATGATTTTATCAGATAACAACCTCCCTCCAATCTCCGCTATTAATTTATGAAAAACTAATTTATTATTATTCGCACCACAAAAAGAACCACCCTTTGTTTAGTTTCTTACAAAACCATTAACACATTAAGGGGGGTCTTTTTAATTTTATAGACTTCCAGCTACGGCTATCCATAAGTAAGTTTTACCTTAATGTAACTGTAGGAAGTTATTTATTCACTATGTTGCAGTATTTTTTTATTGAATATTAAGATTATTTATATTTTTATATGCACCAAAAGCAAAAAATCTAGTTAACTTATTTATTTTTAATATTTTAGCTGATAAAAGCGAAAAAAATAAACATGTAATAAAAATAGATATTACCCTTATATATCCACTCTTTATTCCAATATTTAAAAATACCGACTCACACAAGTATAATTCTAATGAATTTCTTCCAAAATACGCTAACCACTTTAGATAATTCTTAAATAATCTTACAACAAAGTAAATTGAAATTATACCTGCAAAAGCTATGATATACTTATATATAATAGTAAAATTAAATTTTATAACATCAGATCCCCACTTATCAGCAAATAGTACCCATATTATAATCGATGGTACTGCTACATATTTAAGATATTTAAACACATAATTCTTAAACTTGGAAATATAGTATCCACATATAAACATCGGAAAGTAGTAACATATCTTTCTTAATCCTAAATATTCTTTTGGTAACATAAGCAATATCATTTCTATAATAATAAAACATGCTATTTGATATTTGTTTACTATTGAATATTTATTTGAAACTTTATTAACAAGATAAAATATTATCATAAATATAAATATTGTCCACAGAAACCAAAATACCCAATCTGGGTGTGCAACGGATGTTTTTATAAATTGATAAACAGAATCAGGAAAATAGGTAAAAGGTTTTAAGCCAGTAAAATTAAAATTACTCATGAATTCAGTTATTATTGTCCACGTAATTAAAGGTATAATCAACCTATAAAATTTCTTTTTCACCCAGTTAAAATTATAATTTGATGTACTAATGTATAAAGTAAATCCAGATAATAATACAAATAGTGGCATATGAAAAGAATATATTATCTTCCACGCTATAGTATCCGTATAATTATAAACAAGCCCTCTTTGTACAGCATGTCCAAATATAACTGCCAAAATAGCAGTTCCTTTTAAAATATCTATAGTTTCATTCCTTTTTTTCATTACTTTGCATCCCCTCATAATCATAAATTTGTATTGAAAGTTAGTTATGATAAATGAAATAAATAGGTATAAAATACAAATTTATTTCCAATAGTAAATTAAGCTTAGAACTTTTGAAAGACTATTTTCAATTTTAAATTACCTATTATTGATATAATATCCTCATAAGAATACGGTATACACTATGAATAAAAACACGTATTCAATTTTCTATAAAATATATTTTTAAAATATTAGGTGTAATTCAATCTTCAATAATTAAGTTTATACAATTAAAAATAGAACAAAATAATTAACGATAATATTTCCAATTGAAAAATAGAAATTTACCGTGATAACATTTAACAACTTAGTATGTCCAACCAGTCCTGATAACCCTTACCAGGAAAAATTTCTAGAGGATTTTTTTCAACACGTTCATTTACTCTACCGTTTAGATATCTTTTGGTATTCAAGTAGAACTACAGTAAATCTAGAAATTTCCCTTCAACGTATGTTTTAATAGCAAGTATAATCGTATATCGCTGCTGATGTTTTCTACTTACTATACTGCTACACCTTACAATGCTTTTTAATATTTCTTCTGCTTTATTTTTTATCCTGCAGAATCTTTGTTAAGCATAGATTTAGGTGTTGCATCTAGTATCCAATATTCATTCTAACTCTTTTTTTAACCACGCTGCTACCAAAACAAATTTATAGTATCAACTCTTACATCTTCTTTTATAGCCAATTCTAAAAAAAGCTTTTTAGCCTTCTTTACGAATAACAGAACTTCTTCTTTATTTGAATTTAATGTTTTTATAATTCCATCCAAGTATTTACTATCCTTTTACTAAGCATCAAGCTTTTTTTTATATAATTCAGAAGCTACAGTCTGTCATTATAAGATTTTCATACTTATATTCAGCATTTATTAAGTCATAGGTCTTATTTTCGATATATTTACAGCTTTAGTGAATTTCATTATCATATAAAATATGTCATACTGTCGATGAATTTCTTCATAGACCTCCATTATTCCCTTTTTCATCCCTAGTCCGCCGTCAGTAATAGATTCCTCAAGGTTCAGACCTTGTTTTTCTTGTTTCTCACAATATTCAACCCATCAAATACTGAATCTCTTTTCCTACTGTGAACCATCAAATATACAAAAGTGATTATCGGATCTACACCAACCAAAACAGGATTACCTGCTTGAAATATTCGTCTGATACTCCGATATTAATTTTACCAAGCGGAATTAATTGATTAAATGTTTTAGCTCTATCCGCAGCCTAACTTAAAATATCAAAAATACTTCCTCCGGAAATGTGAATGTCAAATATATTTTCAAAATATGCTTGGATGTTCCTAATACTTACCTTACACTCCACATCACAACTTACAATAATTCTCTTTATTATACCTTGGTCAATAGTAACCGATGTATAATTTTCTGATTTTAACGCATCATAACAATGTATTTTGTATCAACCTCCTTTTAGTTTGATTAGTTATATGTAGGTTGTATCATTTTTTATTTTTTGATACTATCAAGTTATAGGTAATTTATGAAAATTCAAGAGACTGTCTGTAGAATCTTGAAAAAAACTCTTCTATAAACATCTCTTTTGTGATTGGAATATTTACTAATTACCCAACGATATTTTTCCTACGGAAGTGATTAGTCTCCTTCCAAATCTATATTTATCGGAACCGATATATACCGCATAAAAGAAACTACATCAAATAATTTATGTTTACATAATATCATTTGGTGTAGGTATAAATTAAAAAGAAATAGCTTCTAATGTCAATCTATTTATACGTTATATATAGTAACATCTTTATTATTATCCTTAAATAAATCCTTAGCTTCTACAAAGTCTAAATTAGGTGAAAACTCAAATTCATCAAAAGCACCATCTTTTATAATTACCTTATCATCTTTTACATATATCCTTTCATCATATAACCATTTGGCTACTTGAAGCAAACTCTTACATTGATGTTGAAATATAATGTTTCTATTATAAGAGATATCCTTATTTAAATTTAATGGACTTGCTGTTTGTATAATAATTTTACCCTCATCCATATTTTTATCAATAAAATGAATTGTACTTCCAATAAACCTAGATCCATACCTTACTGAATCTCCAAAACCATCCAAACCTTTAAATGATGGCAATATTGCTGGATGCAGATTTATAATTCTATCCTTGTATACATCTATTATATTTCCGACAAATAACTTGGTAAAAAAAGAGATAACATAGTCTATCTGATTTTCAATCAAATAGACTAACAGCTTATCACAAAAAACTTCCTTATCCCTTTCATTAAACAATTTAAATGCTATCCCATTATTTTTTGCTACTTCTAATGCTCCACATTGCCTATCTGATACTACAGAATATATGCACTTTTTAAAAAAAGTATTCTGAAAAAGCTTATTCATAACTGACCCATTAGTTGACGCAACAATTACAATTTTTAAATCCTTGTTTTTCACTGAATTCAACTCCTTTTGCAATCAATAACTCTCTAGTCTAGAGTATATTGGTTTAACAACTCTTTAATAGACTTTTTAGAATTAAACATTAGCACATCGATAATGGATAAACATGGAATAAACTCATTGTTAAATTGTTTATATGTTACATTATTCATCTTAATGAAATATAAATTTAAACCGTTAGCTTTAAAAATACTTTTAGAATAAAGTTCCTTACCTCCTATAGCATTTATATATGTATCTGCATCCAATAACTTATTTACCTGAATCACTTTATCTTGAGCATCATCCATGTGTTCTTTCTCAATAGTCGATGAAAGAATAATCTCAGTATCTAGTTCTAGATATTTGCAAATCTGAATTATACTATTTGTAATAAACTTTGATAAATTTGTTTCATCATACATTAGGATATCCTTAATGAGACCAATAACATTATCATAATATGTAGCCTTTTTATAGGCTAATTCTATGGACTTTAGAATTTTTTTATTTTCATATTGATAATTCTCTACTAGATACCTTTGATTGATATTTAATCTAAAATCATCTTTCTTTATTCTTAATGTAAATGTATTTACTGAACCATTTATAAGTATTCTATTTCTATTAATCCATCCACCTTTCATATATTGAACATCATCATATACTACAAACTTATCCACAGCATTGATTAGTTGAAAGTAACCTAGATATGGAAATAGGTATGGCTGCATTATTCCTACTTTCACCTTATCCCTTCTTTCAAAATAGTTATTATTTTACTTAATTCACTCTCACTTAAAGAATCATATATCGGTAAACAAAGTATCCTCTTTGATATACTATTTGAAATAGGTACATCTTGAGGCTCTTTAATATATGATAATGTATCTAATGAAGGGTAAAAATACCTGCGGGCATATATGTCGTTTTCTCTCAGCCCTTCTTGCACACTTAACAATGTATTTTCCGAGTCAAAAACGACTGGAAAATACGCATAATTCTCAGAACAATTCTCATTGTGCTTTTGTAATTGTAGTCCTTTGGGAAGATACTCTCTATAATAGCCAGTTACTCTACGTCTATTTTCTAAAATTCCCTCCATGTCATCCAAAATGCATAGTCCCATTGCTGCTTGGAATTCATTCATCTTAGTATTTATTCCTAAACATTCAACTCTATCTGGCCCGCTGATTCCGAAATTGATCATCAACTTAATTTTTTCATATAGTTCATTATCTTTTACAATTATTGCCCCACCTTCTATTGTATGAAATATCTTTGTACTATGAAAACTAATAGTTGAAATATCTCCATAGTTTAGTAAACTCTCTCCTTTATACTTTACATCGAAGGCATGTGCTGCATCATAAATAACTTTTAAATTATTTTTTTCCGCTATTCTATGTATTTCTTCTACTTCACAAGCATTTCCAAAAACATGCACTGGAACTATAGCAGAAGTTTTATCTGTAATTAAAGGTTCTATTCTTCTATAATCCATATTTAATGTTTCACTATCAATATCAACAAATTTAGGTTTCAATCCTTCCCATACAAGTGTACTAGTAGTTGCTACAAATGAAAATGGAGTAGTTAAAACTTCTCCTTTTAGCCCTAATGCTCTATATGCAACTTGTAATGCCAACGTTCCATTAGAAACTAGTATTAAATTTTTTACACCTAGATACTCCTTTAACCTTTTTTCTAGCTTCTTTACAAATTGCCCATTATTCGTAAGCCAACCAGATTCAAAAATATCATCAATATATTCTTTATACTTTTCTATATTGGGTAGATACGTTTTAGTAACATTTATCATTTACTCAACCAGCTTTCCTTTAACTTTATTTTTAATTTCTTTTGAATTTTCTTAATGATAAAACTGCTTATATAAACAAAAAATTTAATTTTATCTTCTATAGTATCGCATTCAAAAATGAATTTTATATTCTTAAAATCTTTATTTCTAAGTAATTTAAAAATATAAATAGCTTTATATTTGAAGATTACATTATTTATCTCTCCATGAAACTTTAATTCATAATATTCGTCAATTAGTTTCCACGAATTTATAGTCTCTAAATATGATGTCATTGCACCTTGTGATGAATAGGAAGTATTACCTTCCTTAATAATACGTCTATACCTCCCCATATTTTTATCTATAAATTTAATTTTTCCATATCTCAAAATTAATGCTATAGTTTGAATATCTGATACATAGTTAGTCGTAGTAAGCAATTTTTTAATTTTCTCACTATCATCATTACTAGAGAATATATTCTTAAATACCAGTGATTGAACATGTATTCCCTGTCCAGTTTCCTCGTAAATATATTCAATATATCTATCTATATTCTCAATCTCTGATAACCTATTTCTGTTTATAAATTCTCTAGTTGGAATATTTCCTACAACCTCATTATATTTATCTATAATTGATACAATATGACATGTTCCTGAATATTCTGATTGACCTTCCATAAAATCCACTTGCATCTTCAACTTATTAAAATCTGTCCAATAATCATCACCTTCCAAAATAGCAACGTATTTCCCATTGCATTTGGTAAATAAATCATAAAGATTTTTAGTAGGACCTATGTTTTTATTTCTATATACAATATTGAATTTCCCGGGATATCTATTCTCAAACTCACGTAATATTCTTCTACTATTATCTGGCGAACAGTCTTCACCTATAACTATCTCATAATTAAAATTCACTTGTTGCATTAATATACTCTCAATAGCTTGTTTTAAGTATTCTTCATGATTATAAGTTACCATTACGACACTTATAATGATATCATCCTTATACATTACTATTCTCCTTTACAAATAAGAACTTCAATTTTCCTGATATAATATTAACAACCTCAGCGCTTATTTCTTCTTTTATAACTAATAAAGTACCAAAATATATTATCGGGCACACTGCTAATGATAATAAGATATTTTCTAAATAAGAAAACTTAAAATATTCTATTATAAATATTGAAAAAGACATAAATGCAGAAGCTATTAGATACTTATACAAAGACTTTGTTAAATATTCTACCTTAACTTTCTTTATTTTTACCTTAGAATAATATACTGCCACAAGAGTACCAACTACTTCTGTAACTACAATAGTTATACTTGCCCCTATATACGATAATCTTGGTACAAGTATAGCATTTAAGGATAAACTAATTACCGCCATGAGTAATTGATTTTTCAGCCCAATCTTTTCATATCCCAAAGGTATAAATAATTGGTTATATTGCCAAGTACCAATAGATACAACGAATACTAGAACTGATACTATTGACATTGACATATATGCTTGAAGAAATTCCCTTCCGCCAAAGAAATACATTATATCCTTTGATAATAACATTAATCCAAATGCTGAAGGAATAGAAAATATATAAATATAATCTAATGACTTCTTCAACAAAACTTGGTACCTAGGGAAGTTATTCTCATATAAAAATGAGAGTCTAGGAATTAATACTGTTGAAATTGACATAGTAACACTTAGTGCTATGGAATAAATCTGCCTGGATCTATTGTAAAATGCAACTGCTTTATTTGTTGAAAATAGACCTAAAAATATTTGATCAAACTGAGTATACATACTTATTATTAATGATGATAAAAAAAACACCCATAACTTATTTATGTGCTTTTTTATATCTAACTTATTTATTCGTAGTTTAACAAATTTCTTACTATACCTGTAGTTTAGTATATTGGCAAAACTTAATGCCATAACACTTATTAAGCCATATATGATATAATCATTCCTGCCCTTAATAAAGATAAAAATACTAATTAAACATATTAGTTTAAATATAAAACTTCTGATAGTTATATATCGGTATTTTTCCATGCCTGCAAAGAACCAGTCCATAGAAAATATGTTTAATATCAGCAAAACTCCAACTACCAAATATAGTATTATTTCTTTACTAGTCTTACTATTGGTAAATATAAAGCCTAAGTATATGACTACACTTATAAGCGTAGAAATAAAATTGATTGTAAAAAGTTCAGAAAAAACCCTATTCAATTCCTCATCGTTGTCTTTAACCTTTGCAATTTCTCTTATACCATAACTTGAAATACCGAATGAGGCAAATATCATAAACCATGTAGATAATGACATTGCAAAACTGTATTTTCCCAAATTATCTGCGCCTAGTTTTCTAGAAACATATGGTGAGGTAATAAGTGGGAATGCTATATTAAATATATTCAGCATGAAACTATAAAGAAAGTTTTTCTTAAGCATAAGTTCTTCACCTCTTTTGCAATTATTCCATCATTCGTAAAAATTAAGATAAACTAAAGTAGTTAGTTTTTTTACTTCCACTATACATATTTTTTATCTTGTCAAATTATTTATCAATAATTTGTTTTAAAATGGCTTCAAATTGTCTTGCAGAACTTTTCCAACTAAGTTTTTCTAACTTATGCGTTGCCCCTTCTGTCATATTTTTCAAAGCATCTGTATTAATCAAGTAATAACTTAACTTCTCATACAAATCACTCCAATCAAAAGATGTCAGAATTGCATCTTCTTGATCAAAAAAATATTTGAAAGTTCCTTCCTTAAATTCTACGACTGGCAGTTTGCAAGCTATCATTTCAAAAGGTACTAAAGAAATATTAGTTAATGATGCAACCATTCCGAAATGACATTTCATATATAAATTAATCAGTTCATCCTTATTTAACTTTCCTAAATTAATTCCATTTTTAAGTTTCATAGATTTATCTGCACCATAATAATAAACATTTATTTTTATGTTTTGTTTCTCAAATTCGTTAATTATATTCCCTAAAATTTCTTGTACCAAATGAGGAGCCCTTTTTTCCTCAAATTTTATATATACAGCAATATCAAGTTCTTTTTTATTTTTATAAGAATCAAAATCTCTTTCAATAGCCGAGTATTCTGATTTCTCATATGGGAAATCTATACAATCTATTTTACTGTTAACCACACAATTCTTTTCTATCATAAACTTGTTCCACTTTCCTAGGCTGACCATATGATAACCTAGTTCATATGTCTTTTGGGCTAAGATATATTTCTCACCATATATAAAAAAAAGTGGTTCATAGTCTTGAATAAAATACATCTTATAACCCTTCATATCTCTCATATAGTATACCGATTCCCAGTATGTTGCAACAACAATATCACTATCTATTTTTAGTAGGTATGATTTATCCAAAAAACTCCCCTTATAATTTTCAAGGTTTATAGATGCATTTTTTTCCATTTCTTCTATTGTTTGTTCATTATAACATATATATTTAATTACATATCCAAATTCAGCCAAATACGTCCCTAGTCTCAGGATTGATGTTAATCCTCCATTATGGGCTCTCATTCCTGGTATAACAAAAGTAATATTAGTTATATCTTTAGGTTTTTTATTTTCTACTGGTTCAAAAAAAATATGCTTAAGCAATGTATTGAGATATGCATTTTTTCTTTTATTTAATATATTTTTTATAAAATATTCAATGTATTCTTTCATATTGTCACCTCTATAATAAATAAGATATAGATCTTTAATTATAATTTAAACTCAATTCTAGATATTTAATTATTAATTTATATTACGATTTTTCCACACAGATTTAACTAATTTAAATAACTTGAAAGACATACCAATGCAAATATATGGCTTCAGTTAACTTCACTTGTATTTTGTAGTATTCTACTATCCACATTAAGTATAAATAAGTATATCCCTAAAAATATGTTAATAAGCGAATTATATAATATTGTTTCTAAAAAGCAATTAATAATAAAAATCATCAATGAAATTTTAGTAATATTATATATATCATTATAGCTGTCCTGTTTTGAAATCTTTTTAAATTGAAAATACAAAACTGACATCATTGCAGTAAATGCCAGAAACCCTATTATACCTGTATCAACTAATAGCTGCATGTAGGTACTATCTAGAATAAATCCAACATTTCCATTTCCCAAACCCATTCCCCATATATGATTTTTAAAAACATCATATGCCATTAGTAAATTATTTTGTCGCATTGTATTAGATCCTCTGTAAACAAATAAAAGATATAAGTCATTTACGTATTTATATATAAAATACATACCTATGCAACAAATCATGAAAAACAGTACATTATACCTATTAAGCTTAATACCTTTTTTTATAAGATTAATAACATATTTCTTAACAGCATATCCACCAAATGTTATAACTACACATATTATTGCCCATCTTGAGAATGTAAAGTATAGGCAAACCAAAGAAATGATTAATATAAAAATATTACCACACTTAGCTAGCTTTCCTTTACAAATACTTATTTTATAAACAATAAAAGGTATAGATAGGACTATAAAACTTGCTAACACATTAGATTGTTTAAATGTTCCAGTGGCTCTAATAATTCGCTCCGAACCAATTCGCTCCAAATAATAGTTACCTATTCCAAAATAATATTGAATAAATCCATAAATTGATAAAATCATTACAGTGTAAACAATTAAATTAATTAGTCTTAAAAAATTATCCTTTGTTTTTACAACATTCAACAATATAATGGTAAATATAATAGGAATACCAAGCTTTAAGTATATAATTAATGAAATAGTTTTATCGCTAGAATAAATAATAGTTATTGCAATAATAATGTAAAATAAATAACATATTACTGCACTGTTACTATTACGACTGAATATTCTCAACTTCACATTACGTAAAACTAATAAAAGTAAAAACGAAATAACTAATATATAATTAGAAACATTAAATCCGTATATTACCGGATTAAACAGTGAAACACATATGAAATACAAAAATAAAAAAAACAATATTCATCACTCCAGATATAATATAACTTGTAAATTTTTCACTCAATACCTTTGATTTTTATATTTAACTATAACTCAATGGAGCAATAAGTTCTAAGATTACTTCTCCTTAGACTCCCCTATTACAAAATTAATGGCATTAATAAATCCATCAACCATATTATCATATTTATAAAACTGCTGAATTATATTTCTTGAAGCATTACCCATTAAGTTCATTTTTTCTGGGTTTACGGTAATATCCATTATAGCCCTTCTCAATTCATGCTCATTACCTTGTTCGACTATGTAGCCATTTTTTCCTGAGAGTATCAAGTCATAAGCGCTTCCAACAGCAGATGTTGCAATAACCGGCTTACCAAACTGCATAGCCTCATTTAATGATAACCCCCATGGCTCCCCCTCACCTTTGTAGAAATAACTAGGTAACACAAACAAATCACACTGAGAATAGTATTCCCTTCTTTTTTCAGGGGGAACAAAACCAGTAAAGCATATATCCCTAATATTAAGTCTTTCGGCCAACTCTACGCAATATTGCTTAAACTCCCCATCTCCACATATTAATAGATAACTACCATTTCTATCAAGTTCTTTAAAAGCTTTAATTAGTATTTCCAGACCTTTTCTTTTGACAATCCTTCCAAAATATAATATGATTTTTTTATCTTTTGGAATGTTGTGCTTCACTCTAATATCTTCAATTTTATATTCCTCTTCATCAATTAGGCTAGCATCAGGTGCTATAAATATTCTACTATTATTAACACCACAATCAATAAAATACTCATATGACTTTGTACCAGGTGCTATACAAGCATCAACCCACTTAATAAATGGTTTAGCAATTATATCTTTCAATCTAATTTTAATCTTTCTCTCCGGTGACATATACTCAAAAGGCACATTCCATCTTTCCCAAAAATAAATAACCTTTTTCCTTCTTATCTTAGCAATTATAATCGTAACTATACTTTCCAAACATTCTATGACATTGTCCATTGTTGGTGCAACAACAACATCAAAATCTTCCATTAATAGTGCTGGAATCAAACCAACTGCTATGTTAAAGTAGTTATTTAATACTCTTATATTCTTATCATCCATATTTGATATATTTGAATTTACATTATATATAACTTTAGACATGTGCATTTTTGTAAATATATATTTTGTATTTATTTTTTTGCTTAGCAATAAAAAAAACTTTTTACGATAATGTGGCATTGTGTTATGAATAAATAGAACAGTTTTATTCTTGTTATTAATGTATTTTCCTGTCTGCGGACTAATTGTTTTTCCCATATTCCCTTTTAATCCATCGTATATTGCTTTAAATATCAAACTTATGGCTATACGTTTGTTTTCAGAACACAATATCGCTTTTATAATTCCTATAATTAATTTTCTTGGTATTATGAATAAAATAAATACTAATAATTTCTGCTTAAAAAATTTTTTTGTAAAATATATAACATTCCTTAGACCATAATATCTCATTATAACAAATCTACTCAATGTATCTATACTAACTGTTCTCCATAATACTTTTCTCTTAAGCTTATTGTCCCCTGCAATTGTCCCACCTTCTTTATGAAACACTTTGCTTTTATAACAATAAAATATCTTCCAACCATTAATTTTTGCCCTCATGCACAAATCTGCATCTTCATATTCCATAAAATATTTATCATCAAATAATCCGATATCATCTATCAACTCTTTTTTTAACAACATGCTAGCACCCATTATTCTGCCACTGACCTCTATGTTGCAATCCCATTGCCCTTTATCATTTTCATCTAAACCGATTCCCTTTCCATTATCCTTCCAATTTATCTCACCGTAAATCTCCTGAATAATATTAGGATTATAGTATCTGAGTAGTTTAGAACCAACAATTCCAATTCTTTTATCACTTTCAGCTAGCTTTACCATTTCTAACAATGCATCTTTATTAATTGTAGTATCATTATTTAATATCCATAGATATTCCAAATCCCCTTTTGCTATCGAATATCTAATTCCAATATTATTACCATCTGAAAATCCCAAATTGCGACCAGACTTTATCATTACTAAAGGAATTTCTGTATCATGTGCAGAGCTTTTATTTAATGCAATTTCTTTATGAATATTTCCTCCATTTATTGCTTCAGCATAATCATATTCAATGCTAGGTATATTTTTACTTTCAGCCCAGAGCTTAATTTTATCCAAAGATGCATCACTAGAATCATTATCTACTATAACAACTTGATAATTAGGATAGTTGTTACCATATATACTTTCTATACACTCAATAGTATCTGCCCATCCATTCCAATTTAATAAAATAATATACACTTTAGGAAACACATTGAATTCATCTTTCAACTTACACTCACTCCTACATCTAATTGTAACCGGGTAGCTTTTGTGGATTGTATTTATTACAAGCTGCTACTATATATAGGTATTAGAAAACAGCATTAATTTTAAAAACTCATATGACGACTTGATTTTATTCCTAAAATAAAATCTTCTCTTTCTATTTATAGATCCAGATAGAACATGCATTGTAGAGGCTCCTTCATTATGATAAATAAAAAGTTCTGGAGAATAAAGTATTTTCATATTACCTTTTATGCATAAATACAATAATATTTCTTCTTCTCCATACATAAAAGTTTTATCAAATAGCCCATCGGATATTTGTATAAATTTCATAGAAAACACCAAACAGCTACCATGTAATACTACACCTTCCATCTCATTCATGTAGTGATCACTTCTAATTGTCTTCCTATTCTTAAGTCTTTTTAACAAAAAATTATAGAATGGGAGATATGTTGCTATAAGCATTATTAAGCATTTTATCATTGTTTTCATTACTGATTTTTTCGTAGCAACGTGTAACCCATGTGGATTTTGATGATTGTTATCCACCAATGAAATCACGTCAGGTCCAATTACAAAATACTTTTTACTTTCATATAACTCAATACATTTTTCAATAAAATTCACCTGAGCAATTATGATATCATTATTTAAAAGGCATATAAAATCTGCATTTAAGTCATATTTAGCGAATTTATACCCTATATTATTTCCTTTAGCAAAACCCAAGTTTTCACTTTTTATTATAACATTAATATAATTTCTATCCTTGTAGAGTTTTTTCAAATACTCCCCCGATCCATCATTTGATCCATTGTCCACAATCACAATATTATAATTTGAATATAGTATTGTTTCCATGATAGATTGTATACACTTAATGGTATCTTTTAGGTTTTTAAAATGTAATATAACAAAAGAAAATTTATACATGCTAAACTCCTACTTCTTATTCTTACGTTTTTTTTCAAAATCTTCAATGGCATTCTTATATACTCCACAAAATTGCTTACTAATTACGTCCCAAGTAAATTTCTCTAATATTTTAGTCCTAGAATTAATACCTAAATTAATTCTATATTTCTCATCTTCCAACAAGCTTATTATTCTTTCGCTCCACTGTAAACTATCAAATCCACCAATTAATATTCCATCCTTTTCATTTTCTATAAGCATTTTAGAACCACCTGTAACTGATGATATTATAGGTAAACTAAAATACATACTTTCTAATAAAACCATTCCAAATATCTCATATGAACTTGCAAAAATAAAAATATCACTAATTCTATAAATTGCACTTAAATATTGTTGTCTTATTTCTTTTATGTGTATAATATTATCATAAACCCCTATTTCCTTAGCATACGTAAAATATTCCGTTACTAAATCCTGTTCTCCATCGCCAACAAGAATTAATTTAATTTTATTGTTAATCTTTAAAACATTCCTTAATACTTTAAATAGGAATTTAATATTTCTTCGCTCCTCTAATCTTCCTACATATAATAATATCTTGTAACCTTTAAGTTCATCAATACTTATTATATTACCTAAATCATTTGATAAGCTTTTGAACTTAGTAATATCAAGACCTACACCTAGGGTTTTAACTTTTTTGAATCCTTTTTCTCTTAAATACCCTTCCGCATAGTTACTCTTTGTTATTACACCATTAATATTTTTAATAATTCCTTTTAAAAAAAAGAAATCATATATTCTATTCAGCCCTCTATACTTTAAATCCCTATATGGCCCATGATACAATACGGTAGGTCGTGACGCATATTTCGAAAGCAAATAAGTCATTATCTGATTATATTCAATAGTTTGGATAACATCGTAGTTGTCAAAAAAACAACCCTTGAATAAGCTAAAGTAGATAGCATTATTTAAAACTTTTATAGCTCTACACCAGAATATGGTTACACTTTTTCCATCACCTATATCAACCACTTGTATTCCTTGATTTCTTTCTCTGGTATAATAAACAATATCGCATGTATGACCACTCAATACCAAAGCCTTAGCCAGCCCCAATTCTTGAAGGTTATATGTTTCTAAATCGACCTCATTTGCATTATTTCTAATAATAAGTATTTTCATATTAATGTTCCTTTCAACACCATAAATATAGAGTTAATGTTCCTATCAGACCCTATATTTATTCTTACAAATTGGCAACCATCACCGTATCTGAAAAGTGCTGCTTTAATCTTTATAATGCTTAATTAACTCTCTGGCACACCTGTCCCAAGAGTATTCATTTTTAAATGTTTTTTTGTTTTTTAAATTCATACACTCCAAAATAGAGTTTCCAATTTCTTTTACGTTGTATGGTGAAAAATAAATTGCTGAATCACCTAATACTTCCGGCATAGAAGTTACATTAGATACTGCAACTGGTATTCCATAGCTCATAGCTTCTAATGGTGGTAAACCAAATCCTTCATAAAATGATGGATATACGAATGTTTTAGCACTTTTATATAAGTACATTAATTCATTATCATTAACCCCACCAGTAAAAATTACTCTTTCACTCAGCCCTAATTCATCAACAAGTTTATATACATCATCATATAACCATCCGTCCTTACCACAAATAACTAAATTACAATCAGTTCTATTTTTTATAAAATTGAATGCTTTTAACAAACCATCCATATTTTTTCTAGGAGAAATAGTACTAACCGTTAATATATATCGATCCTTTTCTAAAGATAATATTCCACTCGATATTTTATCGTAATCTATATTATCTTTTGAGAAATCGTTGAATCCATTATACACAACACTTATTTTATTTATATCAATTTTATAAAATTTTAATATCTCGTTTTTGGTGAAATTTGTTATGGCGATTACCTTATCAGCCTTTTTTATCGATAAATTTGTTATTATATTTTTCCAAAGAGTGGTTTTCCACGTAAATCCTCCTCTAACACTTTTAAAAGCTAAGTCATGTACTGTAATAATAATCTTATTTTTTGCAAATATAGGCGCCATAGAATCAGGATAATGAATTATGGCATTGGGGTAAGTTTTATATATTTTTTGTGGTAAAACAAATTGCTCATAATAATTTCTCTGCTTACTATTACTTATTCCCTTAGCAATTATTAAATCTTCCCTCTTAGCAAATTGAAATATTGCTTCATCTTCTTCTCTTATTACTATCTTGAATTCTATCTCGTTTAAAAGATATACTGCCTTTGCCAATTCATAACTATATCGCCCTATACCACCGCTTAATGATGTTTGTAAAGCATTAAATATAACCATTTGATTAGTCACCCACTTTTGTTGATTTGTGTAATTTTATCATGTGATACCATATTAAAATTGGTATATTACAATACCTTAATGCTTTCAACACGTGGTACCCCAGTGCTTACGAATCAACATTATGGTATACCCAACATAAAAATATATACTTTTACCAATCCTATATCACCTTGTAATTTTTCATACCTTTAAATTCCTTATATTTTTCATTTATAAAATTGCTAATCTTAGCTTTAAATATTTCTTCATCAAATTCTTCTGCGTGTTTTCTTATAGTTTGCTTATCGAACTCAATATCTTCAAATTTCTTTATTGCCACAATTAATTCTTCTATAGTTTGTTCTTTGAAAAACACACCTGTCTCTCCATCTATCACCGTCTCCAATGCTCCACCTTTGCCATATGCAATTACTGGACGTCCACTTGCTTGTGCTTCTAATGGAGTTATACCAAAATCTTCTTCACCCGGAAATATAAATGCTCTGCATTTAGAGTAGTAATCCTTTATAACCTCATCAGGCTGTCTCCCTAAAAACTTTATATTATTATTTGCCATACTCTCAAGTCTTTGTCTTTCCGGCCCATCTCCTATTATAACAAGAGGCAATCCTAACTCATTGAATGCTTTTACAGCTAAATCAATTCTTTTATAAGGAACAAGTCTTGAAAGTATTAAAAAATAATCTTCATCTATATTACTAACATTAAAAAGATTACAGCGCACTGGCGGATGAATAACCACACTTTCTTTTCTGTAATGTTTCCATATTCTTTTTGCAACATTTTCAGAGTTTGCAATAAAATAATCTACTCTATCTGCTGATACTCTATCCCATACTCTTATATAATTCATAACGTACTTAAGCAATTTCCCTTTGATTTTATTTAGTCCCCATTCGTTTGCATATTCATAATAATATTCCCATGCGTATCTCATAGGAGTGTGACAGTAACATACATGCATAGTATCGGGGTTTGTAACTACACCTTTAGCGCACGATGAACTGCTGCTAAGAATTACATCATATTCATTTAAATCAAAACTTTCAAATGCCATAGGCATAAAAGGCAACAGCTTTTGATGGCCTCTTTTTAAGTTTTTTTCACTCTGTAAAAAAGACGTTCTTACATCAATATTTTTTAATGCTTCATCCAGTTTATCTGCATTATATAAAGTTGTGTAAATAGGGGCCTCCGGAAATAACTCCTTAAAATTAATTACAACACGTTCTGCCCCACCCATATTTGTTAGCCAATCATGCACTAAAGCCATCCTCATTAGTTTATCCTCCACTACTATTAACAAACTTTATTTTTTATATCTTTTATATTTTTAATATTCTCTTTGCTTCCAACAAATATTACATCATCGCTTTCAACAACAAAAACATCGTCTAATCCTACAACTACGATAGGTTTACCGTTCCCAACAATTATATTATTATGAGAATCAATATGTTTTATATCTCCAACGCACACGTTGTTATTTTCATCCTTATCTCTATATCTTTCTACAGAATACCAGGTACCTACATCATCCCAACCAAAGTCTGTTGGAATAACGTATATGTTTTCTGCCTTTTCCATTATTCCATAGTCTACCGACACATTATCTACATTTTCATACCTTAGTTCCAATACCTGATCAAACTCCTCTTCACAGGTTACCGCTATTTCATTTAGCACATTAAATGTATTAGTTAAAAATCTGTTTGTAAGCTCCAATATTGTAGAAGCCCTCCAAACAAACATTCCAGCATTCCAAAGGAAATCACCTTTATTTAAATATTTTTGGGCAGTTTCCAAATTTGGTTTTTCTACAAATCTTCTTACACTTCTTACCTTAAATTCATCTATACTTTCAACCACTTCACTATATTCAATATATCCATAGCCTGTTTCTGGCCTATCAGGCTTCATTCCAATAGTTACTATAGCACTTTCATTATCCTCTACAAATTTATTAGCTGCTCCAAGAGTATTTATGAATTTATCTTCATTTACTATCAAATGATCTGATGGCAATACTGCTATAGTAGCATTTTTGTAATATTTCTCTATTATAAACGCAGATAAGGCAATACACGGTGCTGTATTTCTGCCCACTGGTTCTACTATAATATTGCTTTCAGGCAATTTAGGTAATTGTTCTTTAACTAAATCAACATATCTTTTGGCAGTTACAACAAAGATCCTCTCTACAGGTATCAACTTTTCCAATCGCTTTACTGTCATTTGAATCATTGTTTCTTCGCCAATAAGCTTTAAAAACTGCTTTGGTTTTTCGTCCGTTGAAAGCGGCCAAAACCTTTCACCTTTGCCTCCTGCCATAATTAGTGCACATAACATTATTTTCCCCTCCATAAAAAGCTTTAACAATTTACATTTGGTCGACCAATTGAATAATACTCTACATCTGCCGCCTCAGCATCCTTCAAACTGTAACAATTTCGCCCATCAAATATTACAGCATTTTTCATAAGCTGCTTATATTCTTTTAAACTTAATTCCTTGATTTGCTGCCATTCAGTAAAAATGAACGCTGCATCTGCATCTTTTAACGCCTCTCCAGGCTCTGCTGCATACTTTACCTGGTCAGTAAATAGTCTCTTAAAATTATCCATACCTACTGGATCATATACCACTACTTCAGCGCCTTCCTCTAATAACATTTTTACATTTGGAATAGATGGAGCATCCCTTAAATCATCAGTCCCTGGTTTAAAGGTCAATCCCAATACAGCCACCTTGAGACCACTAAGTTTCTTAAATCTTTTCTTAGCTTTTCTTAACAACCTAAATTTCTGAAATTGATTTACTTCAATTGTAGCCTTAACTGTTTTTATTTCATATCCATTGGTTTCAGCAAACCATTGAAGGGCCTTAGTATCCTTTGGAAAACACGACCCTCCATAACCTAATCCTGGATTTAAAAATTTATTCCCTATACGCGGGTCATAGGACATTCCTAATGAAACATCCTCTACATTTGCACCAACCAATTCACAAAGATTAGCCACTTCATTTATAAATGATATTTTTAAGGCTAAAAAATCATTAGAGGCATACTTTATCATTTCAGCACTTCTTCTGCTAGTAACCACTATTGGCTGGTTAAATCTATTATAAACCTCTCTTAATATCTCTTCTGCTGTTTTAGATTCTACCCCTATAACAATACGACTTGCGTTAAGGGTATCATTTACAGCGGTGCCTTGGGCTAAAAATTCTGGATTTGATGCCACTTCGATTTTTACATTATTTTTTAGATTTTCCTTTATAAATGCTTCGATTTGATCGTTAACCCCTATTGGCACTGTAGATTTAATAACAATTAAGCAGTCTTTCTCAATATTCTCTGCAATTTGCTTAGCTACATTATAAACATAATCTAAATTAGCTGAACCATCTTCCCTTTCTGGTGTCCCTACCGCTATAAAGATAGTATCCGAATCTTTAAATGCATTTGCATAGTCTGTTGTAAAATCTAACCTTCCAGCCTTATAATTTTTTTTAATGAGTTCTTCAAGATCTGGTTCATATATAGGTGAAATTCCGTCCTTCATAAGCTCTACCTTTTTTTCATCTATATCCACACAAAGTACATTATGACCTACCTCCGATAAACATGTTCCAGTGACTAATCCAACATATCCCGTTCCAGCAATTACTATTTTCATTGATTATTCCTCCAAACAATACTAGATTATCAAGGTAGCGTTTTTCTCTTTACCTAGCTCCTTCTTTTTTTACCACTGCCCCAAATGTTTTAAATATTATTTTCATATCTAATAAAAAACTTCTATTATCTATATAATCCATATCTAATTTAACTCTTTCTTCATAAGTAGTATCACTTCTTCCGTTTGCCTGCCAATTTCCTGTAAGACCAGGCTTTACAGTAAGGAGTTTATACTTATATATTCCATACTTGTCCAATTCCTTCTCAACTATAGGTCTTGGGCCCACCACTGTCATATTTCCAATTAATATATTCAAAAGCTGAGGGAGTTCATCAAGGCTTGACTTTCTTAAAAAGCTTCCCAACTTCGTTACTCTTGGATCATATTCCAATTTAAAATTTTCCTGAAATTCTCTTTTTTCCTCAGGTGTCAACCTTTTCAGCGCCTCTTCAGCATTTTGAACCATAGTTCTAAATTTATATACCTTAATGATGCGTCCATCTTTGCCTAATCTTCTATGACCAAAAAAAGCTGGTCCACTTGAATCCAACTTTACCAATACTGCCAACAAAATAAATATTGGCGATAGAATTATTAATGCACAAAAAGAACTTAAAACATCAAGCACTCTCTTAAAAAAACTATAAATTATTTTATCCTTAGCGGAAACCACTACAACTTGTACACTTCCATTAGTCTCAACTTCTCCCAATGCGCTCCCTCCACTCTAAGACATTTTCTACTCTAACTCACGTATATTAATGGTAACTTTTCAATTACTTTTTTAGTATATCATATTACATTTTAAAATTCCATGTAAAATCCTTTACTATATTTGCAATTTTTATAGATACAATGTATAAGAAAAAGACACATTTTTCGCATTTTTCCAACCTAGCTTTCAAATAACCCAACAAATATACAGAAGAATATAATTATATTAATTATATCACTCAATTCATATATTAAGATATAGAAAGACCACCTATACCCCTGTATAATACTTAACTAAATATGCATCTGTTCAATCCCATACAAACCATACCAAGGCAGTAAAATTAAGCAGCCCGCACTTTACAAATAAAAAAGTAAAATATGGGCTGCTTTTTATATATTTGATTTATTTATGCTTTCATTATGAGATCTGCCTAATTTTATTATCTCTCTATATAGAAATGCTCCTGTCAGCAGGGATGATATAAAATCTGATGCTGGTCCAGCTGACCATATTCCTGTAAGCTTAAACCAATGAGGCAGAATGATTAAAAGAGGTAATAATACTATTACTTGTCTGGATAGGCTTAAAAATATAGATATTTTAGCTTTTCCAACTGCCTGAAAATAGTTTGCACTTACAACCTGAAACCCTATTATAGGCAGCATCATTAAGAATATTCTGATTCCAAGGGAACCAATGTTTAATAGTGCTTTATCATTACTGCTAAATATTCCTATAATTGCTCTTGGAAATAATTCTACTAAAACAAACCCTGTAGTAGATACCCCTGTTGCTGCAATAACCGCAAGCTTCAAGGTTTTCTTTACCCTATCGTATTTTTTAGCACCATAATTATAGCCTATGATAGGTTGAGCACCTTGGTTTATTCCAAATATAGGCATAAGTATCAGCATAGTAACACTATTGATTATTCCCATTGCCGCTATAGCAATATCTCCACCATATCCTTCTAGACTCTTATTAAACACTATGGTTATTACACTTTGAGCTATCTGCATAAGAAATGGCGACATTCCTATGGCTATTATTTGTTCAATAATGTGCAAGTTTAAATTCAAATGCTTAACCCTGAGTTTTAAGATACTTTTCTTTCCTAAGAAATATGATAATACCCAAATAGAACAAATAGTTTGAGATACTATAGTTGCTAAAGCTGACCCTCTTATGCCTAGATGGAGTCCAAATATAAATATAGGATTAAATATGGTATTCAGTACTGCACCTATTAGCATTGTATACATTGCCATTTTAGGGTTTCCCTCTGAACGTATAACATTATTTAACCCAAAACCTATGTTTTGAAGTATTGCACCTAATAAAATTATGGTAACAAACTGCTTTGCCAGCGGCATAACTTCGCTGCTTGCACCAAACACTTTAAGAAGAGGTTCCTCGAAAATTAACCCCAGCGCCGTTACTATTATTGAAACTATTATAAGTAAAACAAATGCATTCCCTAAAATATGCTCTGCTTCTTGTTTATTCTTTTGGCCCAATTTAATTGATATAGTTGCAGCTGCACCTATTCCAATGAGCATACCAAAGCCCATTGTAATTATTGAAATAGGAAATGCTATAGTAGTGGCGGAAATTCCGAGAAGTCCAACGCCTCTTCCAACAAAAATCCTATCTATTATGCTGTATAAAGCATTTACCAGCATACCAACTATGGCTGGTATAGAAAATTTCCAAAGAAGTTTACCAACACTTTCTTGACCCAATTGTCTTGATCTATTCATGAACGTCCTCCTTAAGTTTTTCATTTGTTAGTTATTCGTTATATTTTATCATATATCAGCTTGATATAAACAGTATTATAAAGGCTTTATTTAAAAAATCATCAAGTACTCCCCTACAGATACTTTTATAATAATTTTATTGCTTAATTTTATCAGCGTCATTTTCAAATATAAATTTGCGTAGATCAGCATCATTGGCTTCTTTATTCCATCCTAGAAAATATACGTTGTTAATATATACGCTGTTTTGGTAACCAGGTTTATCCTCAGGCAGTCTAAATTGTTCAATTACCTTTACCTTATTTAAAATAACGTATGAACCGTTTGAAATAATTTCAGATTTAGAAAGGGAGGTTTCAACATTAGGTAATATAGTATCGAGCATAGTTATAGCTTGTGAAAGATTCATATTAGTTAGTTTATTCAAAACTTGGGTCAATACAGTTCTTTGCCTTTCTGTTCTTTCATAATCCTGCCTGCCAACATATCTTATTCTACAGTAACCTAACGCCTGTATACCATTAAGATGCTGCATTCCGCTGTGGGTTAAATAAGGCGGACTAATATTTTCAATCCCAGCTACTTCTGATATATAACCATTGGCAACCTTTACTTCATCCTCTGACAAGTTTATATCTACTCCTCCAACAGCATCTACAATCTTATCAAAATGGGTAAAATCTATCTTAATATAATCCTTAATGTTCATATCAAAATTACTATTTATTGCTTTTATCGAATATTGACCCCCAGCCTGACCAAACCCGCCTCGTTTATATATAACATTAATCCTATCTTGTGTTGTTCCCGCTGTTGCATCCTCACCTTGTATATTATCGATAAGCATATCTCTCATCAAAGAAGTTATTTTTATCTTATTATGAGCTTTATCTAGGGTCAAAATCATTATGGTATCTGCAAGCCCAGGACTATCTGGTGCATTGGGTCCCCTAGAATCTATACCCAAGAGTAATATGTTAACATACTTGCTATTAACATATTTATCGGTATATTTTCTCACACTGATTCCAAGTTCAGCTGGCTTTTCTGAAATTTGTGTAGTTTTTATTTTTGATAACTTACTATTAAAGTACCAAGAGACCACTGCTGCGGCTGCTGCTATGATAACTAATGCAATTATAGCTATGGTTGCCACTATTCTTCTCATGGAATAACCTCCAACTAATTAATTTTAGTGCACCATAGATACAATATGCATAATCATTTAAATTGGTGATGTTAAAAAGCTATTTTCCATTGGATAAAAATAAATGGAGGGAATCCATCGGTGATATCCCTCCATTTAAACTACACTCTAAATTTCAATATCATAGAATTCAACTTAACTGCAAGCTCCGCCTGCGTTTGAGCCGCTTTTGCAATCTCTTCCACAGCAATAGTGGTTTCATTTATACTTCCCAGTATTTCCTCTGAGCCAGAAGCAGACTGCAGAGCTGAGGCTGACACAGTCTCAATAGCACTGCCTACTTGTTCTATAGAATCCAGCATTAATTTAGTTGAAGCTGATATTTCCTCTGACATGGTTCTGATATACTTAGCATCTTTTTCATAATTTACCCCTGTTTCATAGAATAATCTATAATCCGGATTAACATTATCCTCAATAAAGCTTAGCATCTCTTCAGCATTTTTTGAAAGATTGTTAAAGGCTTCCTCCACTTGATTAACAACATTTTGGATATTATTTACCGTTTCAGAGGATTGCTCTGCTAATTTCCTAACTTCGTCCGCCACCACTGCGAAGCCTTTTCCATGTTCTCCTGCTCTTGCAGCTTCTATTGCTGCATTTAATGCTAAAAGATTTGTTTGAGCCGAAATCTCTCCTATAGCTTCTGTCATTACTTTAACTTTTTCTACTACTTTGCCTGCCTTTATTGCTTCTGTTATACTGCTCTGTTTATCTTCGAATATTGTCCTAGTTGTCTCTATGGATTTTGTTCCCTTTTCTTTTATATCTACAGCACGATTTTGTATCTCCATTGAGGATTTACTTCCATGCTCTGCTTTATGAGTAAGCTGAGTTGTTGCTGCTGTTATCTCTTCGGTAGAGGCGTTAACCTGTTCTGTAGTAGCACTTAAATCCTCTGCACCTTTAGCTATCTGTCTTGCTGATTCATTGATTGTATCCATTTTAGAGGAGATTTCCTGTATTGTAGCTGAAAGCTCCTCACTGGAAGCACTTATATCACCAGAACTTAGGGATATCTCTGAAATTAATTCTCTTATATTCTCTTTCGCCTTATTTAATGCTTTTGCAAGATTCCCAATCTCATCCTTGGAATTAATAGCTATATCTTGAGTTAAATCTCCGCTGCCTATGGCTTCTGCAAAGGTGAGAGCTTTTTTTATCTGCTTTGATATTAATGAAGCTATAAGCACTCCTATTAAAATTGAAAACGCAAAGCTTAATATAATCATTATTAACGTTGTGTTGTTAGCATTTGTATATATCTTGTTATTTGAAGTATTTCTCTCTTGGGCTTGTTCATCAGTAATCTTTATTAATTTATCTAGAGAACCAGTTAACTTGTCCCTTATTGAAGCGCTATCCTTACTCAGCATAGATGCTTCATCAAATTTATTTTCAGCTGCTAGGGTAATTATATTATCGCAGGCTACTCTGTATTGTTTTAGATCATCCTTAAACTGATTAAAAATAACCACCTCATCGCCATCAAGACCATGCTTAGAATACTGGTCAATCATCTCATCATTCTGATTTCTTAAATTATTAATTAAGGTTTTAGTTTGTTCACTCTTGGCTGCATCTCTACTTTCAACTAGGTTTATTACATCAAGACGAGTATGTAGAGTGTTTGAATTTATTTGTTGAAGATCCTTCAGAATATGCATATCACTAGTATACAGCAAATTATCATTTGAATTGATTTTGCTCATACTAGTTATATTTACAATTCCGATAATCACACTAAATACTGCTACTATGGCAAAGGCAGTTATCAGCTTTTGTGCAATTTTTAAATTACTAAACCACTTCATACTTTATCCCCTCTTTCTTATCACTTAATAATCTACGATTATCTCCATAGAACAGAGAAGGTTGTCCCTAATTCTATATCTATTACTATGTTGTTAAGACGGTACTTATGAAATTTTTATTATATACTAATAAAAAATCCACATTTTCAAGCTTGAGCCGCTGAAAAATGTGGATAAGTTTTCTTTAACTATATGAATCTGTTGATAACAGGTGAAAGGAATAGTATAACTGATAAAATCACGATAAATCCAACTGTTATCCAAATTATTATATTTTGCAATTTATTATTAATGTACTTTCCCATTAAGTCCTTCTTGTTAGTTAAAAGCACCATGAATATCAATATTACAGGGCAAAGTATTCCTGCTAGCTGCTGGGTAGCGAGCATTATGCCTACAAGAGATAATTTAGGAATCAGCACCAATACCGCGCTAAATAAAATCATGAAAGTAAATATTCCATAAAAGGCTGGAGCCTCTTGAATGGAGTTATTTAATCCTCTCTCCAACCCAAAGGCCTCACATATAGCATAGGTTGTAGATAAGGGAATAATCATAGTTGCTAAAACTGATGCACCAAATAATCCCACAGCAAAAAGTATAGTTGCATAATTACCTGCCAATGGTTTTAACGCCATAGCCGCCTGACTAGCGCTATCGATTTTAATTCCATATTTAAATAAGGTTACGGCAGTACAAACAATTATAAAAAATGAAACCATATTGCCCCAAATGGCTCCTAGGTAAACATCTAACTGTTCATATTTATATTCTTTTATACTTAAACCCTTGTCTACCACCGCAGATTGTAAATAAAACTGCATATATGGTGTAATTGTAGTTCCTATCATTCCTATAAAATCTAGAATATAATTCTTATTAACGCTTATTGATGGAGTTATGGTTGCTGTAAAAACATGCTGCCAATCTGGTTTTACCTTGAAACAAGTTATAATATATGTAAAAAACACAAGTGTAAAAGCGATAAATATTTTTTCTGTTTTACTATAAGATCCTTTCGTAATAAGAAGCCATACAACAACCGCCATGAAAGGAACAGATATATATTTACTTATGCCAAAAAGCTCCATGCTGGCAGCTATACCAGCAAAATCACCCACGCACACTCCAAAATTTGCTATAAACAATACAATCATTGCAAATAGGGACCACTTAATTCCATATTCTTCTCTGATTAGATCAGATAAGCCTTTTCCTGTAACTACTGCCATTCTAGCATTCATTTCTTGTATAACAGCAAGGCTGAAGGTTATTAACAATAATCCCCAAAGCATCTTATATCCATATGATGCACCTACCGTTGCATAAGTCGCAATTCCTCCGGCATCATTTCCCGCATTTACAGTAATAAGTCCTGGACCTATAATACCTAATATAAATAATAGCTTTTTTTTACTTTTCTTCATCTTTACTGCCTCCCCACTATACCATGGAAGCAAATAGTATTTATTAATAGAGGTTTTTTCACTAAATGTTAACTATAACCAAGAAGCAAGGTGTAGTTATTCTCTATCAACAGAAATATATTTCTCCCATAGTATTTAATTTTTGATATTTCGGATAAAGTTATACATAAATTACTAGGGTCACCTTCCATTGATATCACCACCATTAAATAAATGTTAAGATTAAAAAAAGCTTAATAGCTCTAAAATCCAATAGTACTCATAAAGTATACTTCCCCTAGCTACATAAGTCAATAAAGCCTGGAAACATTTATAGCAGCTTATGTAAAAAATAACACAGAGTTTACAATACAAGGTTTTATTAGTGATTATAAAATAATTTATAGAAAACTTTCTCGTGTTATGTTATCATGAGATATAAAGAAAGCTTAATACATATTTTTGTTGAATATACAGATAGTTAGTCAAATTAGTATACAGATATAAGAAAGAGTTTACTAAAACTTTAGGTGTTATTAATTAAGAAATCAGCCTAAAAACCTTAGCCTAGCAAAGAAACGGTATAAAACTTAGCAAATGTTATATATATTTTTTTCAGCAATACTTTGTGATTCAAGAGGCGAAAAGATAGCAATAACTCTTGAGGAATTAGAAAGAGAAAGGTAGGTGAAAATCCTGATGCTTAAACTCATTTTACTGTAGTTTTAGAAATCAGGTAAATGGATTGAGATACGTACCACTTTCATTTATACAAGAAGGTATGATACTAGGAAAAACATTATATGGTTCTATGGGCGAAGTTCTTTTAAGAAAAGGAACACCAATTCTTAAATTATACGTGAGAAGAATGGAAAAGCTAGGATATACTGGCGTGTACATACAAGATGAATTATCTCAGGATATAGAGGTACAAGATGTTATAAATGAAGATCTACGTATGCAGACAATTAAGACTGTAAAGAATTTTATGCATCTTAGCACTGAAAGTTCAAAGGGTGTGCAGGAAGCTTTTAGTGATATTGAAAATCTTATCGGTTCGATTATTGAAGACATCTCCAACAATAAAGATTTAATAGTAAATCTTATTGATTTAAAAGTTGCAAGCAATTATACCTTTTACCACAGCGTAAATGTGTCAGTTTTATCCATAGTTATGGGGGTAGCACTTAATTTACCTCCAAAAGACCTATATTATTTAGGCCTTGCATCTTTACTGCATGACATTGGTAAAATATTTACTCCTAAAGAAATTCTTGATAAGCCAGGAACGCTTACAAAAGAAGAATTTGAAATTATACAACAGCATGCTCAAAATGGATATACATATATAAAGGAGAAATTTACTACTCATGCAAAAACTTACGTAGGAATACTTCAACATCATGAACGCTTTGACGGAACTGGGTACCCTGAAGGTAAAAAAGGAAAAGATATCAGCTTATTTGGCAGAATCATTGCTATTACAGATGTGTATGATGCGCTTACATCCGACAGAACCTACAGAAAAGGTGTGCTTCCATCAGAAGGAATGGAATATATTATGGGAGCCGGCGGAACTTTATTTGACCCAGATTTAGTAAAGGTCTTTGTATCAAAGATAGCTCCTTATCCTGTTGGAACCTGCGTTCAATTAAGCAACGGCCTTGTTGGCATAGTTGCTGAAAATAATTTCTCCTACTTTTTAAGACCTAAGGTTAAAATTATTAGAAACAATAATGATTATGTTGAACCTTATATAATGGATCTAAAGGAATCCAACCTTAACGTAACCATAGTAGGGGTTGCAGATGTATTAAAACAGGATATAACCCTTAACGCGGTATAATATTTTATATTTTTTATTGGCTCTGTTTTAAAGAATTATTAAAAAATAATACTTTAAAATGGAGCCTTTTATTTACTATTGACTATAATATTAATATATCGTAATATATGAATATAGTAATCATTTAGATTATAAAATATTATTACCCTGTTAATAATATATTTTGGAGGTAACTACTATGAATAAAAAAGTATTAATTGTTGGAGGAGTTGCTGGCGGAGCTTCAGCAGCTGCAAGACTTAGAAGATTAGATGAAAATGCAGAAGTAATTATGTTTGAAAGAGATCAATATATATCCTTCGCAAACTGCGGTTTGCCCTACTATATAGGAGAAACCATTAGGGAAAGAGATAAATTATTAGTTCAGACTCCAGAAGCTATGCATAACAGATTTAATTTAGATGTTAGAATTAACAGTGAAGTAACTGAAATAAATCCTGAAAAAAAGACAGTATTAGTTAAGAGTACTGATAAAGGTATTCTTTATGAGGAAAGCTACGATTATTTAATCCTATCCCCTGGTGCAAAGGCTCTAAGACCAAATATCTCTGGAATTAGCAGCTCTAAAATATTTACTTTGAGAAACATTCCTGATACCGATAGGATTAAGGATTATGTAGACAAAAAGGGTATAAAAAGTGCTGTTGTTATTGGCGGCGGCTATGTTGGAGTAGAAATGGCTGAAAACCTAAAAGAGAGAGGTCTCTCAGTTAAACTAGTTGAGGCTGCACCTCATATTCTAGCTCCTTTTGATTCAGAAATGGTAACCTTTGCTGAAAAGGAACTAGAGGAACACGGCATTAAGCTTTTCCTAAAAGATGGAGTGGAAGCTTTTGAGGAAAAGAATGATAAAGTAGAAATACTATTGAACAGCGGAAATAAATTAATATCTGATATTGTGATTCTGGCTATTGGTGTAACACCAGATACAGGCTTTTTAAAGAACAGCGGCATAGCCTTAGGTGCAAGAGGACATATTTTAGTAAACAACAGAATGGAAACAAATGCAGAAGGAGTTTATGCAGTTGGTGATGCTGTAGAGGTAGTTGACTTTATAAACGGACAAAACACTGCAATCCCATTAGCAGGACCAGCTAATAAGCAGGGTAGAATAGCAGCAGATAATGTTGCTGGTTTAAACACCACTTATAAAGGAACTCAAGGAACTTCAATTATTAAAATATTTGATTTAGTTGGCGCTGGAACTGGTAATAATGAGAGAACTCTTCAAAAGCTAGGTATTCCTTACAAGGTGATTTATGTTCATCCTCAATCTCATGCTTCCTATTATCCTGGAGCTACCCCTATGTCATTAAAATTAATATTTAACGATGAGGGTAAAATTTTAGGAGCACAGGCTTTTGGATATAGCGGGGTTGATAAAAGAATTGATGATATAGCTGCAGTTATTAGATTAAATGGAACTGTAACAGATTTAACAGAGCTTGAACTTGCTTACGCTCCACCTTTCTCCTCTGCAAAGGATCCTGTAAACATGGCTGGCTATGTAGCTGAGGATGTATTAACTGGAAAGGTTGATGTTATTTTACCAACGGATTTAGACAACTATAATGAGAATAATGCAATTCTAGTAGATGTTAGAACCGATATAGAATTTGCTAACGGAAATATTTCTGGAGCTATAAATATTCCTGTAGATGAATTAAGAAACAGACTATCAGAATTAGATAAGAATAAAGAAATTTGGTTATATTGTCAGGTTGGTCTTAGAGGATATATTGCCTCAAGAATTTTAAGCCAAAAAGGTTACAAAGTGAAAAACTTAACTGGTGGTTATAAGACTTATTCTATGTATAAATATATTCCTAATAATAATGAAAACAGCAGCACCCAAATCGTAGACCCAGATACTCAAACTGTAAAAGAAGACGTGGATAAAAAAAGCCTTAATTATGATAGAAATTTAGATGCCTGCGGCTTATGCTGTCCTGGACCATTAATGCAGGTTAAAATGTGCATGGATGATCTAAAGGAAGGCCAGGTTTTAAAGGTTACTGCTTCTGATGCTGGTTTTTATGCAGACATTCAATCCTGGTGCAAGAATACAAATAATGAACTTTTAGATATATCAAAAGCTGCTGGAACAATTACAGCCTTTATTAAAAAGACTGCAAAAGCTGAAGTAACTAAAGCCGTTTCTGAAACAGCGATTGTGAAGGATAATAAAACCATGGTAGTTTTCAGCGGAGATTTGGATAAAGCTATAGCATCCTTCATTATAGCTAATGGGGCTGCCTCCATGGGTAAAAAGGTTACAATGTTCTTCACCTTCTGGGGATTAAATATTTTGAGAAAACCTGAAAAAGTATCAGTTGAAAAAGGTATTATAGATAAAATGTTCGGCTTTATGATGCCAAGAGGAAGCAAAAAACTTCAGCTTTCAAAAATGAACATGATGGGCATGGGCGCCAAAATGATCAGAAAAGTAATGAAGGACAAAAATGTTTCTTCTTTAGAAGAATTAATTGAAGCAGCAATTAATAGCGGAATCGAAATAGTGGCCTGCCAAATGTCCATGGATGTCATGGGTATACAAAAGGAAGAATTAATAGATGGTATTAAGATAGGCGGCGTTGGTTATTATTTAGGAGAAGCTGAAGATTCTAATGTCAACTTATTTATATAATGTAAGAACTAAAGCATATGATGAATTAAATATGGAATTCATCATATGCTTTTAGCATACATGCCATATTATGCAAATTCATCACTACGAAGTTGTTATTCAAATTTTCTACACATTTTTATGCTATAATCCATTTGTAATTATCAATATACACCTATTAAGTTAACGGAGGTGGTCTTTTGAACAATATCCCCTTACTTGTTGCCTTTTCTGCTGGACTTCTTTCCTTTGTATCTCCCTGTGTACTGCCGCTGATTCCAGCTTATATAGGTTATTTAACAGGAATGACTAATGAACAAATGGCAGAGAATAAATCAAAAATTAAAATCTCATATAAAGCTGCTGGCTTTATCCTTGGATTTTCTATTGTATTTATAGCACTTGGCGCCTCTGCTACTTCTCTAGGAAGATTATTAATTCAACATCAGCTAATATTTAGAAAGCTCGCTGGATTACTAATAATTATTTTCGGTATACATACCAGCGGGATTTTTAAAATAAAATTTCTGTATTATGAAAAAAAGCTTTTATCCTTCAATAAAGCTTCTGGAAAACTTGGACCAATAATAATGGGAATAGCTTTCGCCTTTGGTTGGACGCCTTGCGTGGGCCCTATATTATCAGCAATACTTTTATATGCAGGAAGCTTACATACAGTAAGCAAAGGTATTTTACTGCTTACAGCTTATTCTATAGGTATGGCAGTGCCATTTATGATAACAGCTGTAGCTATGAACAGCCTTTTAAATAAGATTAAGAAATTTTCTAAATATCTTCCTGCTGTTTCTATCCTTAGCGGAATATTAATGATTATACTTGGTATTTTCATTTTTACTAATAAGCTTGGTATTATTAGCTCCTATTTTAATTTCATTAATTTTTAAAGGTGGTAAAAGTAATGAAAAAACTTCTTTTTATAATATTATGTCTTGTAGTAGTTGGTGGTGCAGTTTACTTTGTAAGAGATTATAATAAAAAAGTTTCAGATAATGCTGGTAATAAAACTAATACAGCAAATAATTCTACCCAAAAATATGAAAACACTGGCAGCTCACCACAAATTAATCCTAACAGTGTAAATATTAAAGCTCCGAATTTTAAACTAAAAGGGATAGATGGCAAGGAAGTCTCCTTAAGTGATTTTAAAGAAAAAAAGGTTTATGTTAACTTCTGGGCCAGCTGGTGTCCTCCCTGCAAAGCAGAAATGCCTGAAATTGAAAAGCT
>JAUZPI010000048.1 GCA_030706015.1 Bacillota bacterium | reverse complement strand
TATTATATTAGCTTCATTTATATCAAATTCTCCAAAGGGTACTACTTCAATTTTACTTTTGCTTTTAAAGTCAGCATACCAAATTGATTTAATTCTAATGAAATCTTCCGGTTCCTTAATATCTTTTCCCATAAAACTATACTTTAAAATTCTATGTTTAAAATAAAACATACCGTTTCTAATATCCTCATGATGTAGATGAATAACTTCCGTCTCGCTATCACTATCGAAGATGATATCCGGCTTAATATCTATGAGTTTCATAAATTTTCCCCTTTTCTCTATTTTATTTAATGTCGACTAACGTTTCGCATTCAAGACGTTCCTGAATCGCACCCCAGAGGAATACCCCCTGGCTGCGCTTGCGCCGGTGAAGGAATGTTCTTTGGCTGTCTTCTCAAGCCAAAGAGAACTTGAATGCATTGTTAGGCGAAGTTAGCCCCTTATTTTTTATTCTGTTGAATTCTATTTATTTGCTTCATAACAAAGCTATCTTCACTATATTTCTCTCCATCAAACCCAATTAAATCATTAAATGCTTCCATCCGCTCTATATCATTTTCAGCATTAGTAATTCTTTCAAAAACATTTCTAACGGGCCTTAAATAATTTGCTTTGCTTACTTTGTCAGCTTGTTCAAATAGTGATTTGTATTGTATCCAATTATCCAACACTATTTTCATAAGCTCATTTTTATCCCCAATTTCTTTTTCAACTAATATTTCGGCAATTTCAAGTCCTAAGCCACCTGGTGTATTTAAATGTGCTAAATCTAATAGTTCAACTTCTAACCTTTCAATTAAACTTGCAGGAAGTTCTCTAACTACATAGGAAATTAAATTACCTTTACACTCATTGTCCCTAGAGGTTAATACCTTTCTTATATGTGGTATCACAGGTTCTCCGATTGTTATTAAAAAATCCGCAATTTTTAGAGCGCCAGGCCAATTCATATTTTCTAGCCACTCAAACAAATCAGAAAGCAGAAAATCTACTGAAGGATATCCTTTTCTGCTAATTTCATCTGCTATTTCTTCTCCATGCCTTTTATCATACCAATTAGAAAATCCACCATTAAGTTCCCTCACTTCTTTTCTCCTTTTCAATTAAAATAATTCTTATAACTGAATATTAATTGTTTTTTATTTCGCCTAACGTTTCTGATTAGAGACGTTCAATAACCTTAGCTAGCTCTTAGCTTAGGTTATTGAATGTGCTTCGATGGCCTACTCCAGAGCCCTTCTTCAGAAGCGAACTCTAATCTTTTGTTAGACGACGGAGTTTTAGAATACAGGATTACTATTTATATCTGAATAAATTACCTCTTTATTCAATCCATAACGTTGAACTATAGCTTGGACTAGCTCAAAAAACCATCTTGGAGCTAAAGGTGATACATAAATTCTTTCAATAACGACATTAATATCTATTTCTATATTAATTCCATAATCATATAAATCTTGACTTAAATCTAAGCCATCACCACTTGTTGGAAAATATTGATACAGTGCTCTTATTTCATGTTCATGCTCAAAGCTTAATCTTTTATGTACAAAAGGATAAAATAAATTACCTTCCGGCATCCATTCTCTTTCATAATCAATGTAGTTTACCATACCAATATATATATCTTCATTAGTCATATTGAAAGAATCTCTAAGTCTGGCAAAAGTCGATTGGATGGCTACTGCTTCATTGCTTTGGGAATACAATCTCCACATCGCAGCAGATTCATGCTCATTCATATGCCAACAATTTACAAATGTAAATCTTCTAAATCGATTGCTTGCTTCTGACATTTGGCGTAAGCCTTCCTCTGGTATTTGTCCATTATATACTTGAGGCCTCATTCTAACGTTATATCGTGTATAACTTCCTTCAAATTTGTCTTCAAATCTATCAGATCTTGTAAAAAACAAAGATTGTCTTTCAAGTATATTTAAAAACTTAGTAAAGTCCATATATCTCCATACTTTTATCTCCTCATTACTTGGTGTATTAAAAACTGGATGTTGTGTATACATTTAAACTCTTCCTTTCTGTATATTGAGTACTGCTCGATTTACTTGTCTGTCGTCTAACGGTTCCGCATTCAAGACGTTCCTGAACCGGACCCCAGCGAAGTACTCCCTGGCTGCGCTTGCGCCGGTGAAGGAATGTGCTTTGGGCTCCTTCGAAGGCTTGACTCCAGACAGCCAAAGCGAACTTGAATGCATTGTTAGCTGACGTTACATACAATTCCAATGGAATGTTAAAATTTCTTTATGTTCCTCACATTGAGTTAATAATCCCACTCCATATTCACCAAACACGTAGGGTATATTTCCCTCAGAATCAAGTTGCACTAAATATCGCATTTTCTTTTTGCATATTGGACATGTTGGATAATCTGAGTTTTGAAACCATAATGGCCAACCCCCGATTTTATCACCTACAAGTGGATATCCTGACTCATATATTAAATCAATAACCTCTTCATTTACCTCGACTCCTAATGATTCTAAATCCGGAATGCCTGGTAAATCATATTTTTCTTCCCAAGCAACGATTGTTTTTGCTTGAGAAATACTCTGAGTATCGAAATTGTTCGATGTTGTCAAATTAAAGTCTTTAATAACCCGGGCATGTATACTTTTTGAGAATGGAAAGTATGTTTCACAATCTATATCACAGAAATTTGGTGATCCCTTACTAAAATCAAAGCCAATTGGTGATTCCATCGTAGTACAATAGAATAATTGAATAAGTCCCTCTTCAATTCCTAAAAACGATTTAAATTCATCCGGCAACTCTAAGACATTTAATTGCATAAAAAATTGCATTTTCTTTCCGCAATTTGGGCAAATTGGCCAATTAAAACTATCTGTAATGACTGGAGTTCCAAGAAACTTTGATGTTGTTAAACTAATCTCTTCATTTACTATTTTTGGTATCCAAACTTTACGCTTATATTTTTCTATCTTCTTAGTAAAATCATTTTTATTTAACATAATTTGAGTGTTTACCTCCTTAATTAATGTCAGCTAACGTTCCGCACTCAAGACGTTCCTGAACCGGACCCCGGAGGAATACTCCCTGGCTGCGCTTGCGCCGGTGAAGGAATGTGCTTTGACCTCTTCGAAGACTTGGCCTCTTGCAGCCAAAGCGGACTTGAGTGCATTGTTAGTCGACGTGCTATTTTAGGTCATTCCACTCCAACTGGCCTAAAAAATTGTCCCACGCAAAACACATTAATTTATTACTTTCAGAACTTGGGTCTCCATCAAAAACGAATCTTTTTGTTATTACACATTTTGGATTCTGTACTTCATCAACGATAAATTTATAATCCATCTTTTCCGTTTCCCAATCATTTGTAAGAACCGCTTTCTTTCTGTTCTTCAAGTCAACAAATACAATTTGCGTAGTATCTGGTATTTGATCTTCTGATCGAAAGACAACATATCTCTCGTTTGCCATTTCAAATCCATGAAAATTATAAGGCTCTGTATTGCAGCAACATTCTATTTGAAAGCTTTTAAGGTTAATTCTATAAATCTCTCCACCTTCATAATCATTCTTTAATAAGCCGTCGTTATCTTTATCAGTTATCTTAATATAATATAAATAATCTCCTATTATATTAGCTTCATTTATATCAAATTCTCCAAAGGGTACTACTTCAATTTTACTTTTGCTTTTAAAGTCAGCATACCAAATTGATTTAATTCTAATGAAATCTTCCGGTTCCTTAATCTCTTTTCCCATAAAACTATACTTTAAAATTCTATGTTTAAAATAAAACATACCGTTTCTAATATCCTCATGATGTAGATGAATAACTTCCGTCTCGCTATCACTATCGAAGATGATATCCGGCTTCATATCTATGAGTTTCATAAATTTTCCCCTTTACTCTGTTTTATTTAATGTCGACTAACGTTTCGTACTCCCGACGTTTGCCAGCCTTAGATAGCTCCTATCTTAGGCTGGCAAATGTGCGAAGCGAACGGGGAGTATTTTGTTATATGAAGTTACCTTAAACGTCTCCCAAATTTAAAATATCTTCTTTTATCAGTTCAACTTCTTGTTTGACATAACTAAATGTATCATTTTCTAGTAATTTGACAGACATAGGTAAATATTTTGAATCTAAATCTTTTAATATTCTGATAGATACAAGCCTTAAATAATCATCAGGATCAGTCAGTTTTTCAATCGATATTTCCTCTGCCTTTTCAGGATATATTCTGCTCAGAGATATTAAGGCCCTTCGTTGAACATATTTATGCTCATCTTGAACAAAGTCTATAAGGAATCTTTTACAATTATCGTTATTATTTCTTCCAAGTAATTCTGCAATTTGCCATCTTGCTTCATACATTGGAAATCTTAATGCTGCTTCTGAAAGATCTTTTAAATATTCAGTTTCAAGTAATTGTTCACAGTTTTCCATTACTGTTTCATCTTCATTATCAATAGCCATTATTTCAAGAATCAAGTTAATTAGAATGGGACTTCTTTCACCTCGTCTTAGTATTCCAATAGCCTTCTCAGCATATTGTGTTAGATTAATCCACCTAGGATAGTAAAATTCCTCACACCTAAGATATTTTACCCCACTGATATACTCTTCTGATGTCAATCCCTGCCATTCCCAAAATTCATCTAATTCTCTTCTTAATTCATCAAAAAATACTTTCATTTAACCAACCCCTCAATAATAAGGTAATTTCATATAACGTTCCTCATTCAAGACGTTCCTGAACCTTAGCCAGACTTGGCTTGGTGAAGGGATGTGCTTTGGCTGCTTCGAAGGCTTGACCCCATATAGCCAAAGCGAACTTGAATGCATTGTTATACGCAGCTTTAGCTACCAAACTTAGATCTGAGCCTACTAAAAAGTTATCCATTTGATACTAAAATAACGTTCTAATTTAAGACCATTCTCTGTATTGCCAATTTGAATACTTTTCTTTTATTTTTTCAACAAGCCAAGTACCTGCAAATGTAATTGACCCTTCATGTGTTGTATAGATTACCCAGCCCAAATCAAGTGTACACCAATAAATATCTCGTCCTCTATTTTCTAAAAATGAATTATTAATATCAACCTCAGACCTCATATTTATGTCTCCTTCCATAGATACCCTGATTACCTCGTATATCCCCGTAGATTTTAGTAATTCTTTCATTTTTTCAGTCCCGAACTCTCGTTGAAAAAATTCAGAATCTAATGCAAGTAAATCTTTACCTTTATATGTCTCTTCAATACTTAGAGTATACCAATAATTCCAGGGTTTGATATTCCATCTATCATTTAGCCTTTTCCATAACAAATATTTCTCCTCAATGGTAAATTGCATTTTTACCCGCCTCTTCCCAAAATTGCATATTTCTAAGTTTATGATTTAATTATAGACTGATAATTATTTGAGATAGAAAATTCATAATCTTAAAGTAATCAAATTAGTTTAATTCACCATATTCTATATATTAATACTAATAAATTTAAATCAAAAAACTATTTAAAATTGCTTTCTATAAACAAAGTTGCGTATAACTATTGCATTTCTGCAAAGAGTCGTTTATAACTACTTTTAGTGTGTATTCCCGATGTTTATGTCGTGAATGTATTTCTACAGCTGACTTACACATCTCTATCACCTTTTATTAACTTATCCAAGGGACTTTGTATGTTACTTATATTTTTTTGAGTAATGTGAGTGTATATTTGTGTTGTTTTTGGGCTTTCATGGCCTAAAAGTTCTTGGATATATCTTATGTCTGTTCCGCTTTCTAAAAGGTGGGTGGCAAAAGAATGCCTTAGCGAATGCACTGTTACTTTTTTAGTTATCTTTGCTTTTTTGCAGGCATCTTCAAATATTCTTTCTACAGTTCGCTCGGTTAGATGTCCCTTGCGATTAGCACCTTCAAACAGCCATTCTTCTGGTTTATATAGTTTATAGTATTTTCTTAGTTCCTCCAATGCAACCATAGAAAGAACTGTATATCTGTCTTTTCTCCCTTTACCCTGCATTATATGTATGAGCATTCTTTCACTATCTATATCATTTACCTTAAGTCTTACAACCTCTCCAACTCTTAGTCCAGCTGAGTATACTATAAATAATATTGTTCTATGTTTTTCATTGCTTATTGATTTTAATATTTTAAGCACTTCATTTTGACTTAGAACATTTGGCAGCTTATTTTCTCTTACTGGCCTTGGAACATTTAATGTTATGGTATTATTTTTTATTATATTATTGTATAAAAATTTTATCGCACTGATAGATTGATTTACATAGGAATGCGAGGATTTTTTATTATCTAATAGGTACTCCATATAGCTTTTTACATCCTCGGAATTAATATCAAAAACATTTTTTGTAATATATTTAAAAAATCGTTTAACCTGGTTATTATATGCCTTTATTGTTTTATGACTGTACCCTTTTAGCTTTAATTCTTTTTCTAGCACTTTTATTAAATCTATTATATCTATATTGGGATTATAGCCACTGAAAAAACCAGGAAAACCAATATAATTATTAGTATTGTTTTTATTTTCTTCTTCTTGGAAACATACATCTATTTTATTACCTTTAAATGCTGCTTTTATTTTTTCTAGATTTTCAAAAGAATTTTTTATTATCCAACATTTCTTTTGCGGATTCCAATAACATCCACTAATCTTTTTAATTTTTTCTACCCGTAAGGCTGTATAATCAAAATATATAATTAAATTATTCTTGTCTTTTTCAACTCTTATACTCATGACGATACCTTTCTCAAAATAAAAGACTTTAGAACTTACGTTTGCTATAACTATTAGTATTATCGACCATGATTATGTATTGTATACTTATTTATACATATCCTCTGAATATAATAATTCTACAAATTTAGTGGAATTCCTTTAATTTTATATTTTAAACTATTATAGTTCTATCAGTCATAATACTACTGCTTGAAAGAATAGACATTATGGGTGAAATACATCCCTGATAAGGATTTCTAAATGCCTTTGACACTTGAAAATTATGTCAATAGCTTTATGATGTTTAATATCCCGTCTCATTTAAAACTTAGTTTATATACTTATTTTTAGTTGAGTTTTCATAGTAAAAATAATATAATATAGTAAACGTTTTTATTGATAATTTTGGTTAGATTTTTGCTTAATTGTATTATTGATTTTTAATAAAGGGGGAGTTAATTATGAAGAAATTTACTCATGACAATGGAAGCATTGAAGTTACTAAAGAAAATAATATTTTAAAGGTAAATCCTGTAGAAAAAGATGGAGAAATACATGTAAATACAAATCAATCAAAGGAATCTCTATTTCAAGAAATTGAGGACAAGTTAAATTTAATATATGTAGAATCACCTGAGGTGGTTAAAGACTTTATTACTTGGTTAGAAGTAGTAATTTAATATTTGGCTCAGTTAGATATAATTTTAAAATGCACTAAAAATAGATAGTACCTTTAGTTAGGACTATCTATTTTTATATACGTATACTTTATTATTTATATAATAATTCGTCGTAGTTTAGTTAATACATCAGTTTCACCTATATGTATCTCTTTAATTAACTCTGACATTTCCTTTAGTAATTGTCTCTCTGTTGTTTCATATAATCCCCACATCAAATCTCCAACTCTGTCCCATTTATGAGAGATTGCAATATACTCTATGCCTAATTGATTCATTTGTTCACAACCAACAATATCACTTGCCTGTATTAGAAAATCTCCATACCTCCTTCTGAAAATGCCACCGCCTGTACCACCATCAGCCTTGATTTGAAAATAATTTGTAATAGCTGCTAATTTTTCATCACTAAATTTATTCCACTTTAGAATTTCTATAGAGAATTTATTAATACCGTTTAAGCCTAACAATTGTGCAGGAGCATTTAGCATATTATCACAAGTTTCTTTTATAGCTGAAAATATAATAGAAGATGTCACTGGTTTACAATTATTAAACTCTACATCCAGGTATTTATTGTGTGCAGGGAAAGGTCTATGTTTACTACTACGGGCCAGCTCCGTTTGTTTGTAATCTACTAAATGATAATCTTCAGATATATAGCCTTTGGGAGTTCTAATTGGGTAGTCAGAATTGTCCCTATCGCTTATATAAAATTTTTCTGTTTCATCATTATATCCAAATATAACAACTGCATGTCCACCAAAATGACTATCTGCATCTAAACTTAAATAATCTAGAAAAGGCATATCTACATATGCTAAAATTGGCTTATTATCATTTATTAGTTTAATTGTTTTATTAAAAGCGTTTTTATAGCTGCTGCTTGATTTACATTGCATATCTATATTAAGTCTTTCACCAAGCTTTTTTTCAAACTCAAAGGGTTTTATTCTTCCAGATACCATTGGTGATTTTTCAAGATTAATATCCACAAAAGATAGTCCTGAACCAATTCCAAAAATCATTTCTTCTGTTAGTGGAAAGTTATAATATTCAAATAATTGCTTGAGGGCGTTTGTTATACAATGTTTACCCCCACTAGTCTTGAATTCATTAATTATTTTCTTCATTTTTTTTATAATATTCTTTATGTCCCATTTCATCCGGAAAATACTGCTGCTCTACATAGTTACCTGGGTAGTTATGAGGATATTTATACCCAACCCCATTTCCTAGTTTTTCTGAGCCTTTATAGTGCGTATCTCTTAAGTGAATTGGCACTCTAAATTGATTTTTTCTGGCATCCTCTATTGCCCTATCTACCGCCATAACCACATCGTTGGATTTTGGCGCAGTAGCAATATAGATTATAGCCTGTGCTATTGGTATTCTGGCTTCTGGCATGCCGATTGTCTCTAAGGCATTCCAGGCTGCATGAGCTATTAGCATGGCTTGTGGGTCTGCCATTCCTACGTCTTCTGAGGCATGAACTATTATTCTTCTTACAATAAATCTTGGGTCCTCTCCACCAACTACCATTCTTCCAAACCAATAAAGTGCTGCATCTGGATCTGATCCCCTTAAGCTTTTTATAAAGGCAGAAACTATGTCGTAATGATTATCTCCAGAGGCATCATAGCTTACCACTGGTTTTTGCATGGATTCTTGGGCCACCGTCTTATCTACAACTATTATTCCTTTTTCATTTTTTGCAGTTGATAAAACGCATATCTCTAAGGCATTTATTGCACTTCTGGCATCTCCGCCGCACAATTCTGAGATATAATTCAAAGCTTCTTCTGCTGCTTCTACCTTTAAAGAACCATAGCCTCTTTCTTTATCTGTTAAAATATTCTTTAATATTTTAATTATTTCCTCACAAGTTAGCTGCTCAAGTTGAAATATTTTAGATCTGCTTAAGAGCGCTCCATTTATTTCAAAGTATGGATTTTCTGTTGTCGCTCCCACTAAAATAACAATACCTTTTTCAACTGCGTCGAGTAGTACATCCTGCTGAGCACCTCTTTTTAGTGCATGAATTTCATCTATAAAAAAGATACTCCTTTTTCCATATAAATAAAGCATATCTTCTGCTTTATTTATGTACTCTTTGATTTCCTTAACACCTATTGTTGTGGCATTTAATTTTAAAAATTCACATTTAGTTTCTTTTGATATTATAGAAGCCAAGGTAGTTTTACCTACTCCAGGAGGACCATATAATATTATAGATGTTAGATTATCTGTTTCAATTAGTCTTCTTAGCAGTTTTCCTTTTCCTACAATATGTTCTTGCCCATAAAATTCATCTAAGTTTCTTGGCCTCATTCTCTCCGCTAGTGGTTTATTTGAATTGTTTTTATTCATTGCAAGTGTAAATAAATCCATATTTATTACCACCTTTATTATTATTCCATGTTAAATATTTTAATTGATAATTCCTATAAAATCAAATTATAAAGGCTGAGAATGGCACTTAATGTGTATCCTCAGCCTTAATTATATTAAATACAGATGCTACTTAATTCATTATTCAATGTTTAGGTATTCATCATAAGTTGATAATTTATCGATTATACCATCAGCTGTAATTTCGATGATTCTGTTTTCAATAGTTTGAACAAATTGATGGTCTTGAGAAACAAATAAAATATTGTTTTCGAAGCTGGTTAATCCATTGTTTAATGCTGTTATAGATTCAAGGTCCAAATGGTTTGTAGGCTCGTCTAGTATTAAGAAATTGCCGCTTTCAAGCATCATCTTTGATACCATACATCTAACCTTTTCTCCTCCAGAAAGTACATTTACTTCTTTAAGAGATTCTTCTCCTGAGAACAACATCTTTCCTAAGAAACTTCTTATATAAGTTTCCTCTTTATTTTCTGAATACTGTCTTAACCAATCAACTATTGATAGATTAGTTCCAAAATACTCTGTGTTGTCTTTTGGGAAATAAGAAGCTGATATGGTTTTTCCCCAGATTACTTCTCCGCTATCTGGTTCCATTTCGCCCATTAATATTTTAAATAATGTAGTTTTAGCTATTTCATTTGCACCTACAAAGGCAATCTTATCGCCTTTGTTTACTCTAAAGCTTACATTATTTAAAACCAATTCTCCATCAACTGTCTTTGAAAGATTTACAACTTCCAATACATCGTTTCCTGCTTCTCTTTCGGCCTTGAAATTAACATATGGGAATTTTCTTGATGATGGTTTTATATCATCTATAGTTAATTTATCTAATTGCTTCTTTCTTGCAGTAGCTTGTTTAGCCTTTGAAGCATTGGAGCTAAATCTTGCAATAAAGCCTTGAAGTTCTTTAATCTTTTCTTCCTTCTTCTTATTTGAATCCTTAGCAAGTCTTATAGCTAATTGGCTTGATTCATACCAGAAATCGTAGTTTCCAACATAAAGCTGAATCTTACCAAAGTCGATATCTGCAATATGAGTACATACCTTATTTAAGAAATGTCTATCATGGGATACAACGATAACTGTATTTTCATAATTTATTAAAAATTCTTCAAGCCAAGCTATAGTCTTTACATCCAAATGGTTTGTAGGCTCGTCTAATAGAAGTATGTCTGGATTTCCAAACAGAGCTTGAGCAAGAAGTACTCTTACCTTATCCTTACCCTCAAGTTCACCCATTTTTTTGTAGTGAAAATCTGGGGTGATTCCAAGCTGATTTAATAATTCTCCAGCATCAGATTCCGCTTGCCAGCCATTTAAATGTTCAAATTCTTCCTCTAAATGACCAGCTTTTATTCCGTCTTCTTCTGAGAAGTCTTCTTTAGCATAAAGTGCATCTTTTTCTGTCATTATATCATAAAGTCTCTTATGTCCCATTATTACTGTTTGTAGTACTTCAAATTCATCAAATTCAAAGTGGTCCTGTTTTAAAACAGCTAGTCTTTCTCCAGGTGTAATTGAAACACTTCCTGTAGAAGGCTCAATATCTCCAGATAATATCTTTAAAAACGTTGATTTTCCAGCACCATTAGCTCCTATTATTCCATAACAGTTACCAGGAGTGAATTTAATATTTACATCTTCAAAAAGTGCTCTTTTTCCAAATCTCAACGTTATTCCAGTTGTTGCAATCATTCACATACCATCCTTCACATTTTATTTAATACAATATTTTTAAAATACTGTTTTCTTTCACATCCATTTATTCACTTTATAAAAGTTTAATAAAAAAAGCAAATACACCGCATATTATATCACAAATATCGACCTTTTTCTAATTTATATTTCAAAAATTAAAAAAGAGTTCTGCAGCACATTGACTGCCTTTCAATTCTCAGAATAAAAAAGGATTGACAAATTTGCCAATCCATAAATTATCTTACGGTTTCTAATTGAAGTGTATCTATTTTTAACGTCTTCTAAATTTACTTACTGCAATTATTATTGGTACGGTTATTATAACTGCAACTATAGCTTCTGGCACTCCATTACCTAAAGCAATACCTATAATAGTCTTAGCGGCAGCTGCTTCACTAACCTTCATGGCACGAGCAAATTTTGCTGCATAAATAATATATATCATTCCTAAAACGCCAACTGTATTAGTTATAGAACCTATTGCAGCTCCTACCCCTATTTTTATTGCTTTAATATCCTGCTTTTTATTTTTTAAGAATATGTTCATTAATCTAATTATTAAACTATCTAATTTTAAGTACTTATATGAATAGTATGCTGTTATGCCAATCAAAATTCTTGGAAGTACAGATACCAATGGATTTATTAAAGCAAAGGATAATACACTTGGTGCTGATAAATTTTGTATAACACTAAATATACCAAAAATAAGTCCAACCAGCATTCCTACAATAGGGCCTTCCATAATAGCACCTATTATTACTGGTACATGCATAATAGTAGCTTGTATAAGAGGAAGCTTTATAAAGCCCCATCCAGTTATACCTAACATTATTGAGATTCCAGACAACATTCCAACTATAGTCATCTCTCTTGTACCAAATTTTCTTTTTTCTAAGATCTTTTCATTTAACATTTTCATTCCTCCGTTCTCATTCCTCAAAGGGATATAAGCCGAATTTCAATTTACAATTATAATAGACGCTTGTTCAGTTTCAACTAGAATACCGACAAATTAATTCTATCACATAAGTTTGTAGAATTAAACAAGAGGATTATTTAAAAGCTGTGAATATAGAGCATTTTTTCTATCCTGTTTTATATTAAAGCTATTTCTAACTTTTTTTACTTCTTGTAGGTCAATATCTGCTGTAATCAGCTTTTCTTCTCCTCTGTTGTGGACTATAATTTCTCCACTAGGATCTACAACTAAAGAATCACCACAATAATCTACACCATCTCCCTTACCGGTACGGTTTACCCCAATGATATAACACTGATTTTCAATGGCTCTTGCCTTTAATAAAGTGATCCAGTGCTCCCTCCTGCTCTCAGGCCAGTTAGCTATAATGAATATTGCTTCTGCACAAACTGAAGCTGCTTGAAAAATTTCAGGAAATCTTAAGTCGTAGCATATAAATGTACTAATATTAAATTCTTTAACTTTAGCTATCTTAATCTCACCGCCGCCTTCATAGTGCTTATTTTCCTCACCATGAGAAAAAGGATGGATTTTTGTATAATTTAATATTTCAACTCCATCTTTTGAAAATAAACTAATGTTATTTTTACCTTTTGCACCACCTCCTTGCACATATCCAAATCCAATAAATAGAGAATATTCTTCTGCTGCTTTAGCAAACCAATTTCTATCCTGATGATTCTTGTCCATAATTTTATTAACCTTCATTGAAAATCCCGTCAAAGTCATTTCAGGGAATATTAACATATCTACATTCTTTTCTTTTGCCTCTTTTATAAACTGTAGGCATTTTTGTTTGTTTGCCTCTTTATCTTCCCATATTATATCCATCTGAACTAATCCAATCTTCATAAAAATCACCTCGCTAATAATAAAACATGTAGTTAATATATTTTTATGAACTACATGTTTTATTATAATGTAATATTTAATTATACCTTAATTACATCTTCTGAACATTTGATGCTTGAGGTCCCTTTGCTCCATTAACAACGTCAAATTTAACCTCTTGACCTTGATCCAAATGTTTTCTTGTACCTTCTTCCTTTATAGCTGAATAATGAACAAACACGTCATCTTCGCCATCCACAGAAATAAACCCAAATCCTTTGTCAGGGTTAAACCACTTAACAACGCCCATTTTCATAAATAATGTACCTCCGAATAATATAATTAATATTGTATCAAATATATTATTTGCACTAAAACAACATTAATACATTATTTCATTATGAAACCTTTAAGTTTATCTCCATGTAATTCTGCTTCTTTAAAGCCTTCCACATACAATTCTTCTAATCTTGTTTTATTTTTTTCAATTCTTTTAACCTTTAAAGGATGTTCAGGCCTTATTATAAATGCTCTGCCCTCTTCTTCCAGCTGCTCCAAACGCTTTAAGGTTTCATTATATAATACATGCCGACTAACTAATGCTTCTGTTAAATTGCTGTGCTTAGAATAAAATCTTTTTGAAAAAGCCTTCAGCTTAAATGGCTTTTTAATATATCCTTTATTTCGAGTTAAAACAACTACCAGCTTTTCACAGCCATCCTGTATTGCCTTATTAATTGGAATAGGGTCCGAAATTCCTCCATCCAGGAGCTGTCTTCCCCCTATTTCCACCATAGGTGAAATAAAGGGTAAGCTACTAGAGGCTCTGATAGCTGTTAGTATATCAATGCCGCAATTCCTACCAAAATAAACCGGCTTCCCAGTGCAGCAATCAGTAGTACCCACAATTAAACTCTGTTCAGAGTTATAGAATGTATCGTAGTCAAATAAATTATGTTTATTAGGTATTTCTCTAAAAATAAAATCCATACCAAAGAGACTCTTTTCCCTAATTAAGTTTCTTATACTTAAATATCTTGGATCATCAATATAATCTATATCCACTACCTTATTTCTTCCTCTTTGTCTTGAAATATAAGAGGCAGCATTGCAGGCTCCCATTGATACACCAATTACATATGGGAAATATAGATTATTATCCATCAAGAAATCCAGTACACCGGCGGTAAAAAGTCCTCTCATTCCTCCACCTTCAAGAACTAATCCAATTCTACCCTTCATGGAACCACATCTCCTACTCTGAAAATAATAACATATTATAACACTTAGCTATTTAATATACTAGTAAATAGTTGCATATTTTGTGCATAACTTGGCTATAAAATATATATAATCATAGTAAATAATATAGTATAAAAAGGAAGAGGAGTTTTATTTTGTCGAACGGTTATTTAAGGTAAAGCTTTGAAATTACCCGAAATCTATTGACTAAATAACAGAGAAGTTGTAACATAAAATCGAGATTAGTGAATTTGTTTTAGTTCTCGTTGCTAAATATTTGTTTTTTTGTCAGCACTTAAACGTATAAGTATATATTGTAAACTAATAATTTTAACTTTCATATATTATATACTCCGTTTCAACGGTAACAAAATAATAAAAGAAAGGCGGTGAAGACTGGTTTAGCGGCAAGAATTTGTAATTTAATTCTTGAATTAAATTTCCATCTGCTGCCATTCTATTTAAGGATAGAATGAAAACTATAATATAATTATAGTTTAAAAAGCCAGAATATGAAATGATATTAAATAAAGAAACTTTCAAAAGTGATTTCAAGAAAAAATTAATGAACTTATACGCTGTTGATGTTAAAGAAGCATCTAAACTCCACAAGTATTTTGCCCTAGGAGCTCTTGTAAAAGAATATGCTTCAGAAAAATGGATGAATACTAACAAGCAATACTCAAAAGATGAAGAAAAGCAAGTTTACTATTTTTCAATGGAATTCCTAATTGGAAGACTACTAGGAAGTAATCTTTTAAACCTAGGCATAAGAGAAGTATGTGCCGAAGCTCTAAAAGAATTAGATATAAATCTTAATGAATTAGAAGAAGTTGAAAACGATGCAGGTCTTGGTAATGGCGGTCTTGGTAGATTAGCTGCCTGCTTCTTAGATTCAATGGCTTCTCTTGGAATACCAGGACATGGATGTGGTATTAGATACGACTACGGTTTATTTGAACAAAAAATAGTTAATGGGTATCAAGTTGAAATACCTGATAACTGGTTAAGAAACGGAAACGTTTGGGAAGTCAAAAAGATAGACAAGGCTGTTATTGTTAAATTTGGTGGTAATGCAAGGCCTGTGTTTATCAATGATAGATTAACTTTCCTACATGAAAACTATGAACCAGTATTAGCTGTTCCATATGATACACCAGTTATAGGTTATAAAAATAATACTGTTAATACCTTAAGACTTTGGAGCGCTGAAACAGTAGACAAGGATTTTGATTTAACATCCTTCAGCAACGGTGAATACACAAAGGCTGTTGAACATAAATACTCTATCGAATCAATATCTCAAGTACTTTATCCAGACGACTCTAGAGAAGAGGGTAAAATATTAAGATTAAAACAACAGTATTTCTTCGTTAGTGCAGGAATTCAAAGCATAATCAGAAGATATAAAAATAGCGGTAAGCCTTTAACTCAATTGGATGAATCTATTGCAATTCATATAAACGACACTCATCCATCAATGGCAGTAGCTGAACTTATGAGAATTCTTGTAGATGAAGAAGAACTTTCATGGGATGATGCATGGAGAGTAACTGTTAATACTATGGCTTACACAAACCATACAATATTAGCAGAAGCTTTAGAAAAATGGCCAATTAAGATGTTTAGCACTCTTCTACCAAGAGTTTATATGATTATCGAAGAAATTGACAGACGTTTTAGAGAAGAACTTAAAGCTAGATATAACGATGGTAAAAAGGTTGAAGATATGGCTATCATAAGCAATGGTTCAATAAAGATGGCTTACCTTGCAATAGTAGGAAGTCACTCAGTAAATGGTGTTGCTAAGCTCCATACTGAAATCCTAAAGAATGAAGAATTAGCTAACTTCTACAACTTCTATCCAGATAAGTTCAACAACAAGACAAACGGTATAACTCATAGAAGATGGTTATTAAATGCAAATCCAGAACTTTCAGATTTAATAACTGATACTATAGGAACTAAGTGGATTAAGACTCCTACTAAGCTTGTAGAATTATTAGCATACTCAAAAAATTCTAGATTCCAAAGACAAGTACGTGATGTTAAGAAAAATAACAAAGTAAAGTTTGCTAAGTTTGTTAAGGAAAAATACGGATTAGATATTAATCCTGATTCTATATTCGACGTTCAAGTTAAGAGACTTCATGCTTATAAGCGTCAAGTTATGAATGTATTCCACATTATGGATCTATACTATAGATTAAAGGAAAATCCAAATCTAGATATAGTTCCAAGAACATTCTTCTTTGGTGCTAAGGCTGCTCCTGGATATTATTTAGCTAAACAAACTATAAAACTTATAAATACTGTAGCTGATAAGATTAATAATGATCCAGCTATAAACGGAAAAATTAAAGTATTATTCTTAGAAAACTATTCAGTATCACTTGCTGAAAAAATAATACCATGTGCTGATGTAAGTGAACAAATATCTACTACAACAAAAGAAGCTTCTGGTACTGGTAACATGAAGTTTATGATGAATGGCGCTGTGACTATAGCAACTCTTGATGGAGCAAACGTAGAAATGAGAGATGCTGTAGGTGATGAAAACATCGTTATATTTGGTATGAATAAAGAAGAAGTTCTTAGCTACGAAAGAAATAAGAACTATCGTTCAATTGATTACTATAACAGCGATCAAAGATTAAGAAGAATATTAGATTCACTTATTGATGGTTCTCTTGGAGTTCCACCAGTTGAATTCTCAGATATTCACAAAGCATTACTTGCAAATAATGATGAGTTCTTCGTATTAAGAGACTTTGACTCTTATGTTAAGGCTCAAAACGAAATTGACAGATTATATAGAAACGAAGCTAAATGGAATGAAATGTGTGTAAATAATATTGCTCATTCAGGTATATTCTCCAGTGATAATACAATAACTGAATACTCAAAAGATATCTGGAGAACAAGAAGAGTAAATATAAGATTATAGTAATAGAATAAAGAGACAACCTACCGTTGTCTCTTTTATTTTATGCAAAAATAAGGAACTGCCACCCTGCTCGTTAGGGTGACAGTTCCTTTATTATCATTAATTATTACTTATTACTTAAAATATTGAACACCAGCTTCAAATATCCTTTGATCCTTGTTTCCAACAATATTTTTATGAACACTAGAACCAATTCTTTCTGAGTGTGCCATCTTACCAAGTATTCTTCCATCTGGACTTGTTATACCTTCTATAGCATGAACTGAACCATTAGGGTTAAAGTTTATGTCATAAGTTGCATTTCCATCGAAGTTAACATATTGAGTTGCCACTTGGCCATTTTCGAATAATTTCTTAACAACTTCTTCACTAGCTGCAAAACGTCCTTCACCATGTGATACAGGAACTACATGCATATCACCTGCGTTTACATTGCTGAACCAAGGTGATAATGTTGAAGTAATTTTTGTAGTAACCATACAGGATACGTGTCTTCCTATATTGTTATAGGTTAATGTAGGACATTCTTCATCTATATCTCTTATTTCACCAAATGGTACAAGACCTAATTTTATAAGAGCTTGGAAGCCGTTGCATATACCTAACATTAATCCATCTCTATTTTTAATAAGCTCCATAACTGCTTCTTTTATCTTTGGATTTCTAAATACTGTTGCAATAAATTTACCTGAACCGTCTGGTTCGTCTCCGGCACTAAATCCACCAGGAAGCATTATTATTTGTGATTCATTTATCTTCTTATACATTGCATCTATGCTCTTTGATATATTTTCAGCAGATAAATTATTTAATACCATAACTTCTGCCTCTGCTCCTGCTTTTTCGAAAGCTCTAGCAGTGTCATATTCACAGTTCGTTCCTGGGAATACAGGTATAAACACCTTTGGTTTTGCTATTTTTATAACTGGAGTCTTAGTGTTTCTTTCTGAATAAAGTGTTGAAATTATTTCTTTATCCTTTTCATCAGTCTTTGTTGGGAATATTTTTTCTAATGGTGCTTCGAAAGCTTTATAAGCTTCTACAACTGATATAACAGCATCGCCTACAACTATTGTTTCTTCTGCTCGTGTTGTACCTAATACTACATAGTTTAAGCCCTCAAACACTTTATTTACATCTACATCTTCTCCTAGTTCTAACACTATTGAACCATAGTCAGGTGTAAATAATTTTTCTTTTTGGACTTCGCTGCTGATTTTCATACCTATTCTGTTACCAAAAGTCATCTTGGAAACTGCTTCAGCAACACCGCCGTGTCTTACTGTATGAGCAGCAAGTACTGCCCCCTGTTTTGCAAGCTCATTAACCTTATCAAAATTCTTTTCTAATATATCAAATAATGGCATTTCACTTTCATCTCTTAAACAAGGAAGTAAAACAACTGTGCTGTTAACTTTCTTGAATTCAGGCGAAATAACATTTCTTACATCCACTACATTTACTGCAAAGGAAACTAAAGTTGGAGGAACATCTAAATCTTTAAATGTACCTGACATACTGTCTTTTCCGCCTATAGCAGCAGTCTTGAATATATTTTGAGCATATAGTCCACCTAAAAGTGCACTAAATGGCTTACCCCATCTTACAGCATCCTTACCTAATCTTTCAAAATATTCTTGGAAAGTTAGTCTGGATTGTTTGTAATCTCCACCGCAAGCAGCTACCTTAGCTAATGATTCTACAACAGCATAAACTGCACCATGGAATGGGCTCCATTTTCCAATCTTAGGATTATAACCATAAGTCATTACAGTACCAGTAGTTGTATCCCCTTCTAGTATTGGAAGCTTAGCTACCATACCTTCTGCAGGAGTTGCTTGATACTTACCACCAAAAGGCATAAGAACTGTACCAGCTCCTATAGTACTATCAAATCTTTCAACCAATCCTTTTTGGCTGCATACATTTAAATCCTTTAAGTTGTTAATCCATGCTTCTTTTAGATTATCTACATTAACTTCTTGATTAAAGTATGTGCTCTCTTCAGAAGGAGCTTTAACTAAAACGTCTGTATTTTGTCTTACTCCGTTTGTATTTAAGAAGTCTCTGCTTAAATTAACTATAGCATTTCCTCTCCATAAAAGCTTTAATCTATTGTCACTTGTTACATTAGCAACCACAACAGCTTCTAAGTTTTCTTCTTCAGCAAATTTAATAAATTTATCCTTATCTTCTTTTGCAATTACTACTGCCATTCTTTCTTGTGACTCAGAAATAGCAAGTTCAGTTCCATCTAAACCATCGTATTTCTTTGGAACTAGATCTAGGTTTACAACTAATCCATCTGTAAGCTCTCCTATAGCAACGGAAACTCCGCCTGCACCAAAGTCATTACATCTTTTTATCATTGTACTAACCTTAGGATCTCTAAATAATCTTTGAAGCTTTCTTTCTGTAGGAGCATTACCCTTTTGTACCTCTGCTCCACAGTTTTGAAGTGAGTCTTCAGTATGTTCTTTAGATGAACCTGTAGCACCACCACAACCGTCTCTACCAGTTCTTCCACCTAAAAGAACAACTATGTCCCCTTCTTGTGGTATTTCTCTAACTACATTATCCTTTGGAGCTGCAGCTATAACTGCACCAACTTCCATTCTCTTAGCTACAAAATTATCATCATAGCATTCTGCTACCTGTCCTGTTGCAAGACCAATTTGATTACCATAAGAGCTATAACCATGTGCTGCACCTTGTGTAATCTTCTTTTGAGGAAGTCTTCCTGGCATTGTATCTTGTATCTTAGTTCTTGGATCTCCGCTTCCTGTTACTCTCATTGCTTGATAAACATAGGATCTACCTGAAAGTGGATCTCTGATTGCTCCACCTAGACAAGTAGCTGCACCACCAAATGGCTCTATTTCTGTTGGATGGTTATGAGTTTCGTTTTTGAACATAATAAGCCATTTTTCTGTTTTTCCGTTAATGTCAGCATCAACAACTATACTGCAGGCATTGATTTCTTCAGATGCATCTAAGTCTTCAAGATAGCCTTTCTTTCTAAGTTCTTTCATACCTAATACAGCTATATCCATTAGGCAAACTTCTTTTTCTTTATCTCCGTAAACAAACTTTCTTCCTTCTACATATTGTTCATATGCCTTTTCCACTGGAGCAGTATACAAACCTTTTTCTATTTCAATATTTTGTAGTCTTGTTTGGAAGGTAGTATGTCTGCAGTGATCTGACCAATAAGTATCTATAACCTTTATTTCAGTTATTGTAGGATTTCTGTTTTCACTTTTAAAATAATCTCTGCAGAAAGCTAAATCCTCAACACTCATAGCAAGTCCTTTTTCTTCTAAGAACTTATTTAAAGCAGCTTCATTCATCTCTATGAAGCCATCTAAAACTTCTACATCTTTTGGAGTATCTGCTTTCATTTCAAGACTAGTAGGTTTAGCTAAAGCAGCTTCCCTTGAATCCACTGGATTTATGCAATATTTTTTTATTTTATCGAATTCTTCATCTGATATGTTTCCGCTTAATACTATAACCTTAGCGCTTATAATTTCAGGTTTTTCATTTTCAGTTAATATTTGAACACATTGGCTAGCAGAATCTGCCCTTTGATCATATTGTCCTGGAAGGTATTCTACTGCAAATACTTTTTCTCCCTCTACTGTTGGAAGTACCTCATCATATACATAGTCAACTGTGCTTTCAGAAAATATAGTATTTCTAGACTTTTTATATACATCTTCAGAAATTCCGGATATATCATATCTATTTACAATCTTAACACCCTCAAGGCCATCTATTCCAAGACTTTCTTTCAAGTCATGAAGAAGAGCCTTTGCTTCTACATCGTATCCTTCTTTCTTTTGGACAAAAATTCTTCTAACTACTTCTGTCATATCACACTACTCCTTATAACATATTTCCGAACATTTTTTTAGGTTTATCAAAAATAATTCGTATTTATCAATATTATAATACTTTTTTAAGAATAATAAAAGTAGTATATTTATATTTTACAGTATACTACTTAAAATTGTAACAAAATATTCTTTTTTTATCTATTATTCTTCATATAATTCAATTGGCAATCCATCTGGGTCATTGAAAAAAGCAAATTTTTTATTTGTAAATTCATCTACTCTGATAGGTTCTACCTCTATACTTTTACTTTTTAATTCTTCTACAGCGGCTTCTACACTCTCCACGAGAAGTGCTAGATGCCTAAGTCCACATGCTTCTGGGTAGCTTGGCCTCTTTCGTGGATTAGGAAAGGAAAACAACTCAATTTGGTTATAATCTCCAACGGCTAAGTCTAATTTATAGGAATCTCTTTCTTTTCTATAAATTTCTCTTATTATTTTTAGTCCCAATATGTTAACGTAAAAGTTTTTTGATTTTTCATAATCAGAACAAATAATAGCAGTATGATGAATTTTCTTAAATTCCATAGTGATTTTTATTCCTCCACAAATCTATTAGATTATATATATTGATTTTACCACAAATAATATACTATTGATAATGCAAGTGTTGTAAAATAAAATAGTAGTTGCAAATACATACAAGACTTAAGAATATTATTGCTAAGGAGAAGTCAGCATGAGAAATATAACATTATCTATTCAATATGATGGAACTAATTATAAGGGATGGCAGAGACTTGGTGACAGCGATAAGACCATTCAAGGTAAACTGGAGAACGTGCTAACCAAAATGACTAATGAAGAAATTGAGATAATCGGCTCTGGTAGAACGGATGCAGGAGTGCATGCCTTAAATCAGGTTGCAAATTTTAAAACAAATAGCGCTATAACACTTAAAGAAATCTTAGAGTATACTGCACATTATCTTCCTGAAGATATCGTTGTTAAATCTGCTGTAGAGGCTTCTGAAAATTTTCATTCAAGATATAATGCTAAAAGAAAAATATACTTATATAGAATATGTAACAATCTTCAACATAACGTATTTGAAAGAAAATATGTGTATCATATTACTGAGCCTTTAGATAGAACAGCTATGAAAGAAGCGGCCTCTATTCTAGTTGGTCAGCATGATTTTAGAAGTTTTACTTCTCTAAAATCTAAGAAAAAATCTACAGTAAGAGAAATTTACTCTATCGATATAATTGATAATAAAGATGAAATGCAAATTATTTATGATGGAAATGGTTTCTTACATAACATGGTTAGAATAATTACAGGTACTTTAATTGAAATAGGCAAGGATAAGCTGAAGGTTTCAGAACTAAGGAATATCTTAAATAGTAAAGATAGAAGCTGTGCAGGATATACCGCTCCCCCTAAGGGACTTTTCCTAAAAGATGTACTATATTAACATATAATTTTAGCAAGCTTTAATAAGTAAATCTACAAAATTAAAGCTTGCTTTTGCTATATGTATTAACCTAGTTTTAAAATTTCTGCTGAGAATATTTCTACACTCTTAATATAGTCCTCACTTTTAAAATCTTTTCCAGTAACTTTTAATACTGCAGCAGGTTTTTTATTAAATAGCTCCAAATGGTCCTCTAGAACCTTTGAATTACTGGTTCCGCCTTGTGTTGAAAACAACGCTACATTTTTGAATTTCCCTTTATTATCTGCAATAAAGGTTCTAAGTGCTGGTGTTATATGATATGCCCACACAGGAGTCCCCATTATCACCAAATCATAGTCGCTGATATTCTTACTGGTTGGGTGAATATTGGTTCTTCTCTTTTGAAGTGCATCTCTTCCACCTAATATAAATCCTATTATTCCTTTTCTATTAGCTTTCTCTTGAATTTCTTCAATTTCGCAATCAAATCTCTTAGCTATCTCCTGGGCTACCTTCTTTGTGAAACCAGTTCTGGAATAATAAATTACCAAAATCCTTTTATTTGGCATGTTTTTCACCTCTTAATCGTAATAGGCTTTTTCAAATTATTTCCATTATACCACATTTACAATAAAATTCCACTGAAAATTATAGGGATGGCTATTAAACCATCCCTAGCATATAAAACTTTAGCTAAATACATTAGTTAACTTTCCGAAAACATCCTCATTTTCTCTAATTTTCTGCTCATTACCCAATACACAGAAATAATTTTCTTTTACGCATTCAGAAATAAGATTAGCAGCTTCTCTTATATTCTCTACCTTTGTATTTAAAACTTGAGTCCTTTCATTTTGGATAAACTCTTCTGTTACGCCGCTCAAATACTCAACTACAGCTCTTTCTCCCTTCATAGAAGGTGTTAATGGTGTATCCAAATTGCTAATTGTTCCAAGTATATATTTTGTCATTTCCCTTTCATCAGCATCAAAATTTTCAACAAAATCAGATGCACCATCGTAAGCAGCAAGTGTTTCTTTTAGGTTAGGATCACGATAAGACGCAAAGTTCAAATTACCATTCCTTTTGAAATTAGCAAAACTTCCATATGCTCCACCTTGAACACGAACCCTATTCCATAAATAAGTATATCCTATTATAGATTTTAGAACCTGCAGAGATCCTGTATAATTGTGGCCTAGTTTTCTAAAATTATATCCTTTAGCCACATATTGAACATTAGAAGGAGTAATTAAACCCTCATTTTCTGCTGAAAGCTCAAATTTATATGGTACCGCATCAAATTTTTCATTATATAATCTATCAACCAGTATATTTATATTTGATTTAAAATCATTGTAGTGCTTTTCTTCACAGGTTACACTTATTAGCACACTAGATTTATTGAAAATAATTTTTGAAATCTTATTTAGATTTTCTATTATTTCATCTGACTTTGCATCAAAATTCTTTTCTAAGTCAGCAATAAATTTATATAGAGAAATACCTGTAGTCAACTCCTGGAACCTGCCAGTGTTGGAGAAATAGGATGATACTCTTAAAGCCGCTATTACATGACCACTTTGTAAAATCCCCATTTCTAACCTTGATTTTATTTCTTGAATTATTTCCTTTATTCTCTTTTTATCTTCAAACTTAGTTCCTATTAAAATCTCACCGTATAGCTCAAGCATCTTCGGAAGTTTATCTACTAATGCCTTTCCTTTAACAGTGAATTTAGTAGCATATCTATCCACATCATCAATTCTTGAATATGCATCTGTAGAGTAGTCTATGCCTCCAGTATATATATTTACTTCCTTTGAAAGATCTTCATAAGAATATTTCTCAGTTCCTATATTGCCTAAAACTCCTGATAAAAGAGTTTCATATTGAATTAACTCCTGAGGTACTGCACTGGTATCAAAATATGCATTTACATAACATATTCCACCAGTGAAAGCAGGCTGATGTAATACTGTTATTTCATTTTCCTTATTAACCTTAGAATCAATTAGTCCAGTTTTAGGATTTACGTCACTTAATGATAAAAGAGGTATTGTTTCAAGCTGTTCAGGAGTATCAGGTTTAGATTGTCTCTCCTTTAAATCATTTGAAAGTTTAATAAGATCTTTAATTTCTTTATCACTTAAACTTTCTTTGAATTTCTTTAATTTTTCTTTCAGGTTAGCAGTTCTCTCCTCTGCAAGACCTTTTTTAGGTTTTACCATCAATAGTGAACTATGATTACTATCTAAGAAATACTTCTTTATAAAGTCCTCAAAATAGTTAGTATTAAGTGCTGTTTTTATCTTACTTAAGGTTTCTTCATATTGCAATTGAGTAAATGGACTTTTATCATAAAGCCAGCTGTCCATTGCCATAATGCAATATACTAAGCCCTTTGGATAACCTCTATAATCCGCCTCACGTAGTGAAAACTCTCTTAGATTTATAGCGGATTCTATTAGTTTTTTATCAAGTCCTTCGTTGCTTAATTTTTCCAATGTATCTAGCACTAAATTTTTGAACTTATCCTTTTCTGACTCATTTGCATTTTTCACCACCACACTAAATACCGGTTGAAGTATACTTGAATTAAAATATCCAAATACATCTTTTCCTATTCCAGCTTCAATTAATGCTCTCTTTAATGGTGAAGCAGGAGTTTCTAACAATATATTTTCCAATATATCAAATGCTAAATATATCTCTGGATCAGTAATGTTTCCCACAACAAAATTTAGGGATAAATATGTTTTATCCTTTTCATCCTCCTCTGAAGATATAGGATAAAGTACATCTGACTCTTTAAATTTACCAGTAGGATTTTGAATATTTATTTCGGTGTGCACATCTATCTTATCAAAATTGTTTAAATACTCTTCATTTATAAATTTCAGATTATCCACTATATCCATGTTTCCATATAAATATATATAGCTGTTTGCTGGATGATAATGCTCTTTATGAAATTCTGTAAATTGTTCTTGAGTTAAATCTGGGATTGATTCAGGATTACCTCCAGACTCCACTCCATAAGTAGTATCAGGGAAAAGTGTTTCTCCAATACTTCTAAATAAAATAGATTCAGGTGAAGAAAATGCTCCCTTCATCTCGTTATAAACTACACCCTTGTATGTAATTTCTTCGTCCTCTTTGTTTATTTCATAATGCCAGCCTTCCTGCATCATAATTTCAGGTGTCTTATATAAATTAGGATAGAAAACTGCATCCATATATACATCCATAAGATTTCTAAAATCCTTCTCATTTCTGCTGGCTACTGGATACATAGTTTTGTCTGGATAAGTCATAGCATTTAAAAAAGTATTAAGCGATCCCTTTGCTAATTCAACAAATGGCTCCTTTGTAGGAAATTTTCTAGAACCGCATAAAACTGAATGCTCTAATATATGTGCAACCCCTGTACTATCCTTTGGTGGTGTTCTAAACCCTATGGAGAATACTTTATTATCATCATCATTTTGCAAGCTTAACAATCTTGCCCCGCTTTTCTCATGATAAAATACTCTTCCAAGAGAATTAACTTCCTTAATTTGTCTTTCCTCTAAAAGTTTGAATCCATTATAAACTTTGCCTACTTCAAAACTCAAATCCTATTCCTCCCTAAAATTTATTTAAATACCACATTTACTATGTATATTCAGTATCATTAATTAAAATCATAAGCTGCACACTTTTGCGCAGCTTATTAAATATTATTACCTATTATCTATTTATTTATATATGCCAGCAACTTATTTACATTTTTCCTTATCCTATTTTCATAAAGCTTATACTACATATATTCAGAATAGTTAAAATTCAATTGGGTTGATAAATATATTGTAGCACAATTTACCATGTTGTACATATTTTTTTAGCAGCTGTTAACAACTTATGCAAAGACTGTGCAATTACTTTAGAATTATTAAAACTATCACCCTATCTCTGTTAATTCATAAACTATATAGAGATATTTTTATGAATCAGGAGATGTTTTATATGTGCGGAATTGCCGGAATGGTAAACCTGAAAGCAAATATTAAAGATAGACAAAGTAACCTTACGGCTATGACAGATACACTAAAAATGAGAGGCCCAGACTCTCATGGTGTCTTTATATCAAGCCATGCACTACTTGGTCATAGAAGACTAGTAGTAGTTGACCCCAGCGGTGGAGCTCAACCTATGGAGAGAACCATCAACGGTAAAAAATATGTCATCGTTTATAATGGAGAATTATATAATACTGAAGATGTTAGAAAAGAATTACTTAACCTAGGATTTAGTTTTAAGGCTTATTCAGATACAGAAGTACTGCTTACCGCTTATATTGCTTGGAAAGAAGATTGTGTAAAGCATATTAACGGAATATATGCATTTGGTATTTGGGATGAAAATTCAAATAAATTGTTCCTCTGCAGAGATCCACTTGGAGTAAAGCCGCTCTTTTATACTGTAACGAATAATACTATTATTTTTGGATCAGAAATAAAAACCATCTTAGCAAGTTCCTTAGTAGAACCTGTGTTAGATGAAGAAGGCCTTTGTGAAATATTTGGATTAAGTCCTGCAAAACGACTAGACAGCGGAACCTTTAAAGGAATTAAACAACTGCCGCCAGCATGTTTTCTAATTTATGATCAAAGCGGACTAAGAATTAAAGAGTATTGGCAACTGGTAAGTAAACCTCATACAGAAGACCCTGAAAGTACTGCAGAACATACACGAAATCTTCTAATAGATGCAATAAAAAGACAATTAGTAGCTGATGTTCCTGTATGTACTTTTCTATCAGGCGGTCTGGACTCCAGTATTATATCAGCCATTGCCTCTTCAGAATTTAAAAAGGATGGAAAAATCCTTGATACCTATTCTATAGAGTACAAGGATAATTCACTTTATTTTAAAGCCAGCGAATTCCAGCCAAATTCTGATGAAGAATGGGTTGAAAAGATGCATCAATTCTTAGGAAGCAATCACCATAGAATAATAATCGATCATCCAGAGCTAGTAAAATCTCTAGAAGCTGCTACAATGGGAAATGACGTTCCAGCTATGGCAGATATAGATTCTTCTCTTCTGCTGTTCTGCAAGGAAATCAGAAAAAATGCTACGGTTGCACTATCTGGAGAGTGTGCATATTCATTGAGATATATTATAGTTAGTTTATAATCCTTAGGGCTAATTGGCTTAATTCTACATCTTCAATTAGATTGAAGATAATTAGTATCGTTATCAGACTAACAATGAAAACATCATCGATCTAAATTTATATGCTATAATGAAGTGTTTCAAGGCATCTAGACATATACCATCTACTATAGTTAGGCTTCAAAGAAGCCCAACGAAATGCGAGTCTGCTGTAAATAATCCTTATAACCTATATAACAAGTGTAATTTGCGACTCTTTTTAACTCTTATGCTTCTATTCTAATCTGACCGCCTAGACTTTGTTTGTAAGCAATATAATCCTCAATTTGTAGCATGATTTTAGTATCAAACATTATTTGAACAACCTCCTAGCCATACCATGCAGCATGAGATAGCTACTCCTAATTGATTTTGGGGTAAATTACTGTGCTGTCCAAGGATTTGTGAGCCAGTTAGTAAAAAGAATGTATTGGCTGAAAATATTCTGTTAGCGATGGGCATAATGTAAATAAGCAATATAATAAAATTTTGTCAGAAAGAACTGGAACTCATCTTTTTCACAAAAAAGCAGCAAATTGAAAATTTCAAAAACTTTGTAAATCAAAAGCCTTAACAACTTAAGATTATTAAAGTTCGCAATTTTTTAGTTATAAAGGTTATCTCATCTTAAATTGTAATGAAAATTTTAATAAAATGTTAAAATAGAATTGTCGCATTAGTATATTTCTTTATACTAATGCGACAACCCATTTTTTATAGTTTAGAAAGTCAAACCTATTGGGAGCTTAACCTAGGCGTGAAACTTGAGAACTTACCCAAGCAGTTGATGAGTTATTTGGTAAAACAACCTTGTACCACTTAACACCACTTGAATCTGTTGCTGTCTGGCCAGCATAGTCTAATTCTTGTCCATATGAAGCTGTGCCAACTAAATATCCAGAATCACTAGGCGTTGCTCTCAGACTAGCACCATTAATACTAGTTATAGTAACAATACCCGCTATATTAGGAATTATCTTAACAGTTTGAATTTTATTCGTTTGTTTTGTAGTAGCTGCACTAACCGTAGTAGTGTTCCCCAAAATTATAATATTTGTACTTATAATGCTGACTCCTAATAACAAAGATAATATTCGTCTTTTTATCATTAAACTCACTCCCTTTCTATAGTATATTTTTATGATACACCACATACACTTAAATTCAAATATGGAATATAATAGAATATGCTTCGCTAATTTGGTCAAACTTAATAATCTTTTTATAATAAATATATAAATTACTTATGAAGGATTTATATATTTATAAAGTTATGGGGGTGGTTTTATTAATACGCTATTTAAGTTAAGTTCATTATTTTTAATTCCTATAATTTTATCATCATGTTCTCTTAACAAGCATGATGATGATACCTCAAATATAACTAGACAAGTATCAAATATAAAAAGTACTGTAAAGCTCTCCACTAAAGATATTAAAGAAACTGTTAATATACTATGTTCTGATGATTTCCAAGGCAGATTGATTGGATCAAAAGGAAATAAAAAAGCTGAAGAATACATCGCGAATATATACAAAAACTTAGGCTTAAGCCCAATGTTTAACAATAGTTATTATGAAAAATATTACCAAGAGGTTATTCCTATATATGGTGAAAGTAGTAATACAATCAAAACTGAAACAGTAAACAATATAGTTGGAGTTATAAAAGGCAATGATAGTAAGAAAGCTGTAGTAATATCAGCACATTTTGATCATATAGGATATATTAATGGAAAAATTATAAGAGGTGCATTAGATAATGCATCTGGTACTTCAGCCATTATAGAAATAGCTAAAGTGTTAAAAGAAAAGTCTTGTAAGAAAGCTTTTAATATGGACATAATAATATGTGCTTTTAATGGAGAAGAGGAAGGTCAGCAAGGAAGTCGTGCTTTTGTACATGATGTTGAATCTTTATATGATAATATATATAATATAAATATTGATTCTATAGGAGCTAAGGAAGGTGGAGAACTTACTTTAAAATATAAAATTAAAATATCTAGTAAGCTATATACCGCAATGAAAACTACCATAAAAAATGATAACATTAAATTTTCAGAAAGTTCAGTAGAAGGTGCAACAGATAGCAACAGTTTTCAATATCAAAACATTCCGAGTATCTCACTTGTGGATGAAAATGTTAAAACTCTAGTTCATAAACCAACTGATACACCAGAAATATTAGATTATGAAAAGATAAAAATAATTTCAGATTGTATTTGTGACTTTGTACAAAAAAATGACGGAATGATTTTTAAGTGAATTTGTGGTATATTATACGGGAAATTAAAAGTGGATGAGATACAATACATAGTAACTATAGAGATGACTTTCTATGCCACTTTCTAAATCATTGATATTGCGATATCCTTTATGTACACTATGTATTGTATATATCACATTACTTCCTGATATATACAAGTAGTATAATTTTTACCAGTTGCCAACTGATAAAGTTTTTCATGAATGTGGTTATATGGACCCCCTACCTTTATTTACACGACTAAAAATCATCTATATTACAGAGAGCTGTCCATTTAATAAAGTAAACAAGTCCGCAAACTGATAATTATACGTTTCCATTATATCTTTGTCAGGGCATCTAAGCTTTATATCGTTACACTTTCTCAATCAAACTGGAGTTACATTTTTACCATTTCTATGTTCAAAAGCATCAAAACTTCACTTTCTCTAAAAAATCAACTAGCATTCACTTTATTCTAAGATATTCACATTTTGCTCTACTATTTTAGTTTGTTGCATGAGGATATATATATCATAATCTTTTATATCAAGATACTCTCCCGCAATAGGTTAGGCAGCTCATTGAACTCCCTTCCTTGGCTATCTTTCACCCATTCTAATATCTTTTAGTGTATATATCTCCAACTGGTTTAGTTTCGGTATCAATTTACGTGCTTTTTTATATATATTGGCTTGAAATCTTTCTGTGATTACTGCATCCATATATGGTATAATGCAACTTATTCTTATATCCATTACATCGTTAGGGAATACTTTCTTATTTGTCATATAGATACGGTTAAATTGAGAATATTCCATAACTCTTAGAGAATGTAACGCAGTTATGTCTATTGTTTTTTGCGGCATAATCCCCCAATTTTTCAAGTCCTTAATTATAGTTTCTCTTTCTCGCATCTTATAAAATTTTTCATCAATTATATTTGATGGCAATTTCATATTATTCAGTAGTTGGTTAGTCTCTAAACGTTGACACTCCCATGTCCTTGCTACAGATGATAATTGGGCAACTTCACTTTGAATAGTTTGCATTAGCTTTATATTACACTTCATATCTTCAAAAAAATTTTTAAAATTATAAACTCTATTATTAATAAATGGGGTAAACGCATTTGCTATTTTGTTTGTTATTTGAAGTGTATTTCTATTTATATATTGATTGTATTCCTCTTGGATAATTGCCTTCGCTGGATAAATCATAAGGCAAGGTATTTTACTAAAGAAATTTAAAAACTGCTCATAGATATCTTTATATGGCATTAACTCAATTACATTATAAATGGAGAAACAAGGAGCATATAAAGTTTCTCCTTTAAAAAATTTGCAAAAAAATCCTTCCCTTGATAAATTTGTATTCGTAATTATTTCTCTTAAAGCATTAGTGTCTAGTAGAATCAACTTATATGTATTTTCACCAATCTTCATATATCTTCACCAACATTCTATTATTAATAATTGTTGTTCATTCTGGCTTACTAGTTTTCTAATTATATTTTCTTTTTTAACTTAATCATTCTATGTTCCAATTATATACTCAATTAACTGCATAAGATTCTAGCTTAAATGCTATATATGACAGAATGTTTATAACACCTAAAAGTATTTTAATAACTATAATCACGGGTAACTTATTACTTTATATTTTACCACTTATTTTACATAAAAGACATATTAATATAATATTTTCACAAAAATTACATCACATGACATATATACCGTTGTCTATTGTAAATATGATTGGTCAATACTTCTATATATGTGGAGGTGTTAATATGCTGCAACAACTTGGTAAAACAATAAGAGCATACAGGAACAAAAAAGGTTATACCATTACACAATTGGCTAATAAACTTAATATTTCAACTGGATTGCTTAGCAACATAGAAACAGGGAAAACAGATACTTTTCAGCTTACATTATTAAATAATATGATTAATGGATTAGAAATTCCTTTATCAGAGTTAAACTTATTTTCTAATACCTATCCCATTAAACAGCTTAATATTGATATTACAAAAGATTTTAAGAAGATAGATTCATCACTAGAACGGCTAATTAATGCTTTTATTTCAACCTCTTCATCATTTTCGTATAATAGGGATGAAGTAGCTTTAATAACTGATATGTTAGTTAATGAGCTTCAAGCAATTACGAAACTAATAGAGGCAAGTAAGTCTATATAGATATAGATTTGCCTGCCTTTTTTCATTTAAATGAAATTCCACATAAATGAATATATTTTCTTTTATTGCACATCCTATGATTACAAAGGTGGTGCAACACTTATTGAAACTTAATAAATACCTATCTTTTGATATATCAATTCATAAAACCTTGTACTGTGTTAATAGAAGCTATTCCAAAAAAGACATTTCTTATGAAGCTCTTCTGGATATACTTAATAGCAATTGGTTATCTACAGGTTACCAATCCAGCTATGAGGAATACAAATTTAAGTCTTATGCTGCCACCGCCATAAAGATGTATTCTTTAAATCCTCTGGATAAAGGTTGTGATATTGTATGGCTTAATAAATTCATAACTGATTCTGAAGGAGACGTACCTATATTTGCAAAGATTGATAAACTCCACTTCTTATCCACCGGTCAGCTAGAGTTAATAGATTATAAACAGAGTTCTTAGTTTGAGGTGGGGTTTTTGACCCCACCTGAAGGTTAGAAATCGTTATCCAGGGACGTAGCAGCCGTTATCTCCCGCTTATAGAAGCGGGAGTATTACGGCTGGTAGTCATCGGATAAAAGTGGTAAGTACATACCCCCTGACCACATTTCTTTTTCTACAAATAAGACCTTCATGACAGTCAATTCTGTAAAAAAGAAGCTTGGAGTTTATCCTGATATATTTAGCTTGTATTATTTAAGACATGGTCTAAAATTATCTGCTGGGATTATTGAAGCAAATGATATTTGTTTAATTACTAAGTAAAGGTCTCACTTTCGGAGGTACTATTATTGGATAAGGAAAATATTGAAGTTACCATTACCTACAACAATAATGAATATTACAAGAATATCTTAATGGACTATGCAATAAAATTTATACTAAAAAATATTGAAGGGAGCATTGAAGAAGAATTAGATGGAGAAAGACAATGAAGTTTA
>JAUZPI010000047.1 GCA_030706015.1 Bacillota bacterium | reverse complement strand
TTTCTTTATACGCGGGCGGAGGAAAGGATTGAAAATTAAATGGAAGATAGCAAACATGATTTGATGAGAACCATTCAGGTTAAATTTCCTAGATTAAGCAAGGGGCAAAAGCTTATTGCTGAATATATATTAAAACATTATGATAAAGCCGCATTTATGACAGCAGCTAAACTTGGTATTAGCGTTGGTGTAAGCGAATCAACTGTTGTTCGTTTTGCAAATGAACTTGGTTTTAGTGGATATCCCAAGTTACAAAAAGCTCTTCAGGAACTGATTAAAAATAAGCTCACCACTGTTCAAAGAATAGAACTGTCCAATAATTTCATGAGTGAAGAAAATGCTTTAAAAGGTGTTTTAAAATCTGATATGGAGAATATTAGAGTTACCTTAGAGAAGATTAATCATAGAACCTTTGATGAGGTTATTAATAGCATTTTTGATGCAAAACGAATATATATTATTGGCCTTAGAAGCTCAACAGCTCTATCTGAATTTCTAGGATTTTATCTTAATCTGATTTTAGATAATGTTAATATCATAGGTTATGGTATAAGTGATATATTTGAACAAATGATTAATTTATCTAGTGGCGATTTAGTAATTGGAATTGGTTTTCCAAGGTATGCTATTAGAACAATAGAGGCATTAAGCTTTGCACACAGTAGGGGAGCAAAGGTAGTTGCCATAACCGATAGTTTGCTTTCTCCATTAGCTACTCAAGCAGATTATACTTTAATTGCTCAAAGCAATATGGCATCATTTGTTGATTCTCTTGTAGCACCTTTAAGTGTTATTAACGCATTAATAATCGCTGTTGGATTGAGAGAACGAGATAAGATTTCACGTACTTTTGCAGATCTTGAAGGCATCTGGCAGGAGTATCAAGTTTATTCCCACAAAAGTGGTGAAGAAAGGTAAAAGTAGGGTTATCCTACTTTTTTATTTTTTATAAATTAGAGAATAGAATAAGAAAAGAATAGAGGTGCAAATCAATGTCTTTAGTTGTTGTAATTGGTGGTGGCCCTGCAGGAATGATGGCTGCTATTTCTGCAGCTGCAAAACATGAAGTAATTTTAATTGAGAAGAATGAAAAACTAGGTAAAAAACTTTTTATCACAGGAAAAGGAAGGTGCAATATAACAAATGCAAAGGATATAAGTGAATTCTTTGACAATATTCCAGGTAATTCAAACTTTCTATACAGTCCTCTATACTCCTTTACTAATGAAGATACTATGAATTTTTTTAATAAGCTTGGAGTAAAATTAAAGATAGAAAGAGGAGATAGAGTTTTCCCTGAATCAGATAAATCTTCTGATATAATTAGTGCTTTTAAAAGAGAATTAGACAATAGATTTGTAAAAATACTATTAAATTCATCGGTTAAAAAGCTTGTAAAAAAAAATAACAGTATTGAAAGTGTTCTCCTTCAGGATGGCAGAGTTATTAAAGGAGATTATTTCATCCTGTGCACCGGCGGCTTATCCTATCCACAAACAGGGTCTACTGGCGACGGATATAAATTTTCCAAAGATTTAGGGCATACTATAATTGATCCGATGCCTTCTCTAGTTCCTATTGAGGTTAAAGAAGAATGGATAAAAGAATTACAGGGTTTATCACTAAAAAATGTTGAGTTTAGCATTAAATCCGGCAAAAAAACAGTTTATAAAAATTTTGGTGAGATGCTGTTTACACACTTTGGTTTATCTGGTCCTATTGTACTTAGTGGAAGCAGATTAGTAAACAATAGCAAGGATTTGATTGCAGAAATTAATCTAAAGCCTGCTTTAAGCTATGAAGCACTAGATATAAGACTTCAAAAAGACTTTACTAAATTTTCAAATAAAGCTTTTAAAAACTCATTGGATGAGCTTCTTCCAAAAAAGCTTATTGATGTGGTAATAAAGCTATCAGAAATTGATGAAAATAAAAAAGTAAACTCCATTACAAGAGAAGAAAGAAGAGCTTTAATTGATTTAATTCAACATTTTAGGTTAAAAATAAAGGGGTTAAGACCTATACAAGAAGCAATAGTTACTGCTGGGGGTGTGGATACGCGGGAGATAGATCCATCTACTATGAAATCAAAGATAATAAATAACTTATATTTTGGTGGAGAAGTTATAGATGTAGATGCTTATACAGGGGGGTTCAACATACAAATAGCAATTTCTACAGGTTATACTGCTGGTTTTAATCTAGGATTTTAAAAAAACTTAGAATACCTAAATAATTTGTAGAAATTTTAAAGGATTTTATAGGTTAATATAGAATATATTAAATGATTATGTATTTACATAAAGAAAGGCGGAGTGCAATTGAATTTTTCAGTGGCAATCGATGGACCTGCTGGTGCTGGAAAAAGCACAATAGCAAAACTACTGTCTAACCGATTTGGTTTAATGTACATTAACACTGGTGCAATGTATAGAACCATAGCCTTAAAGGCAATGAATAATAATATAAAGGCTGAAGATATTGAAAAATTGTGTTTATTAACTGATAGCCTGGAAATGCATTTTAACAGTGATAGATTAATTGTTAATGGTGAAGATGTTACAGATTATATTAACGATCCATTTATAAGCCAAAATGTATCTCAGTATGCTGCTATACCAGAAATTAGACAACGTCTGGTAAAGCTTCAACAACAAATGTCAAACAAATATAATGTTGTTATGGATGGAAGAGATATAGGTACTGTTGTCTTAAAAAATGCGGCCTTTAAATTCTTTTTAACTGCTTCTCCAGAAGAAAGAGCTAAAAGAAGATTCAATGAATTAATAGCTAAAGGACTCGATGTTAACTACGATTCAATTTTAAGTGATATAATTAAAAGAGACTTTATTGACTCTCATAGAGAAGTAAGTCCGTTAGTAAAGGCTGAGGATGCAGTGGAATTAGATTCTTCCAACCTTACTATTGAGCAGGTTGTTGATACAATGGCAAATTATATAACAACTACACTTAATAATGTTTCAAAATAATAATTAGAGGTGAAGATTACTTGGGTAACGTTGTAACGCTTGCGGATAAGGCAGGTTTTTGTTTTGGAGTTAAAAGAGCTGTTGATACTGCTCTTGACGTAAAAAGACAAAATAATAGAAGAATATACACTTTAGGTCAATTGATACATAATAACGATGCTGTAAATTATCTTAAAGAAAATGATATATATCCAATTCAAATAGAGAATGTAGAAAATTTGAACGAAGGTGATGTAGTAATTATTAGATCTCACGGTATTTCGCCTCAGGTACTTGATAAATTAAACAAAAAAAAGTTAACTATAATTGATGCTACCTGTCCATTTGTTTCTAAGATACAGGAAAAAGTAAAGAAATATTATAATTTAGGTTATAATATACTAATAGTAGGTGATGCTACTCATCCTGAAGTTATTGGAATTAATGGGTGGTGCGATGATAAGGCTATTATTTCGAAAAATGGAGACGGGTTAGGTAAATTACCTGCAAAAATTTGTGTGGTTTCACAAACTACTGAGAAACAAGAGAATTGGGAAAAGGTATTAAGTTCTGTTGTAAAACAATGTAAAGAATTTGTTGCATTGAATACGATTTGTAATGCAACTGAAGTTAGACAAAAATCAGCAGCTGAACTTTCGAAGAATGTTGATGTTATGGTAGTTATTGGTGGTCGCCACAGCTCTAATACTACTAAGCTTAATGAGATTTGCAAGAATAATTGTAAAAATACAATTCATGTAGAAAATTCAGGTGAAATTCCTGAGTCAATTTATAAAAATAAAAACAACTTAAAAATAGGTGTTACAGCTGGAGCTTCTACACCTGATTGGATTATAAAGGAGGCAATTTTAAAGATGAGCGATGAACAAAATTTCCAAGAAATGAATGACGTAATAAGAATGATGGATGAAAATGAAAAAAAAATATTTACAGGTGCTGTAATCAAAGGTGAAATTATATCACTAAATGAAAAAGAAGCATTCTTAAATATAGGTTATAAAGCTGATGGTTTATTACCTTTATCTGAAGTTTCACTCGATGCAAATGTTAAATTAACAGATATATTTGCTGTGGGACAAGAAATAGAAGCAAAGGTAATAAAACTTAAGAATGAAGATAACTATGTAGTTCTATCACGAGTGGAACTTGAAAGAGAAGAAGGATACAAAGAAGTTGAAGCGGCTAATGAAAGCAAAACACCTATAAAAGTAGTTGTAAAAGAAGTTGTAAATGGTGGATTAGTTGCAAATTATAAAGGCGTACGCGTTTTTATCCCTGCTTCCCATATAGAATTGACTCACGTAAATAATCTAGATGAATACATCGGAAAAGAACTTAAAGTTAATATTATAGAACTGAGCAGAAAGAGAAATACAACAAGAATAGTTGCTTCAAGAAGAGAGCTGTTGAAGGCTGAAAAAGATTTACACGATAAAGCTGTTTGGGAAAACCTTGAAAAAGGTCAAATAGTTGATGGTGAAGTAAAAAGATTAACTGATTTTGGTGCTTTTGTTGATGTAAATGGTGTGGATGGATTACTTCATGTATCAGAAATATCCTGGGGAAGAATAAACAAAGCATCAGAAGTTCTCAAAATAGGCGATAAAATTAAGGTTGTTATTCTAGATTTAGATAAAGAAAATAAAAAAATATCCTTAAGCGTAAAACATCTTACTGATAACCCATGGAGTGCAGTTGATACTAAGTATCCAGTTGGTTCTGTGGTCCTTGGTAAAGTTGTACGTTTTGCTAATTTTGGTGCCTTTGTTGAATTAGAACCTGGTGTAGATGCTTTAGTTCACATCTCCGAAATAAGTCATAAGAGAATTGCTAAACCATCTGATGTTCTAAAGATTGGTGAAGAAATCAAAGCAAAAATACTTGATGTAAATATAGAATCCAAAAAGATTGGGTTAAGCATTAAAGAGGTAGAAGAAATTTAACTTTCTTCTAGACTAACGACTAATTTTAATAAAATGCGTATATGATAGGTATGTATGCGCATTTTATTTTATTTTGAACACTTTGTGCCAGTAAATTTGTCGGTAGGGTATTTTTTATTAATTGACTTTTTAATTTTTTTTGATAAAATTTTATCTAGTACATTTCTTAAATGTAACAAAATATATACACTAATAAAAGAATAAAAAACATAATAAAAGGAGGTGGAACCCTGGTTTTTTTACTTAATTTAACCGAAATTAAGATAAAGGGCCAGGAAGATAGATTTGAATGCATTAGGACGACATATATTAGCCGAAATTTACGGCTGTGATCAAAGTTTATTAAATGATAAGGATGAAATAGAAAAGATAATGGTGGAGTCTGCACTTAAAGCAGGTGCTGAAGTAAGAGAAGTAACTTTTCATAAATTTAGTCCTCAAGGTGTTAGTGGAGTGGTTATAATCTCAGAATCGCATTTAACTATACATACTTGGCCAGAATTAGGATATGCTGCTGTCGATGTATTTACTTGTGGAGATAGGATAAATCCTTGGGACGCATGTAATTATATGACAGAATATTTAAAAGCAACAAGTATGACAGCATCAGAGGTAAAAAGAGGTATTTTTGATCATCCTGTATCAGTTAAAGGTGAAGAATAATTTAAGTATCAATTCCTATCTTTACTCTTTTTTGTGTAATAGTTCATATTTATTTAGTATGACTAATATACTTTATATTGGGTAAGGGTAGGGAGGAAATATAGTTGAAGAATTCTAGAATTCTTAAATTGAATGACGAATTAACTGAAAAAGAAGAACAGATAGTTAATAAAATTTTAAGTGAATATGATATTAAACCAGTAAAAATATCAAAAGCCAGAAGTGCCTATAAGATACAAACAAGCAATTCATATATTTGCTTAAAAAGAATGCGTCATGGTAAGGAAAAACCCAGAAATGGCAGCATTTTAGTGGATAACTTATATTCGGTTGGATTTAACAATACTCCGCAGTATATAAAGACTATACATGGAGCTCTATTTGTAAAGTACCATGGCTGGTTTTTTTATGCTACTGAATGGATTGATGGTGAGGAATGCTCACTAAGCGATTTTAATGAAGCAATCAATTGTATTAAATTACTTGCCCACTTTCATAACTGTGCAAAAAAAATTGACACCAAAAATTTAAGGATTAGAAACAATCTAAAAAATTGGTCAAAGATATTTAAAGATGGTATCAATGACTTAGAAAAATACAAAAGGATTATGAGTCAAAAAAAAATTCGTAATCAATTTGATGAATTGTATGAAAAAAATATGGATATATTCTATAATAGGTGTCAATTAGCTCTTGCTTACCTCAATAATTCCCAATATTATCGGTTATCAAGAGAAGCAGTAAATCATAAAACCATATGTCATGATAGTTTTTACTATCAAAACATAATAAAAAAGGGCGGTCAATATTATATTATTGACCTGGATAGTATCATTATAGATTTGCAAATCACAGACTTAGGTAAACTTATAAGAAGACTTATGTTTAAAAAAGAATATAATTGGGATTTCTCTAAGGCTAAGCTGCTTATAGAGGCCTATTGCTCCATAAATAAACTTAGCAAAAATGAATTAGAAGTAATGCTTGCATTAATAATCTATCCTCATAAATTTTGGAAGCTTGGTAGAAAAAGATATATTAAGCATAAAAACTGGAGTGAATCAAAATACATGCACAAGCTAAAGAAGCTTATAGATTATGATGAAAAACAACAAACTTTTATAGAGGAATATGTAAAGTACATTGATATCTATAATGCTTAAATATAATCTAATTAGTTTAAAATTATAAATTTTTAGAGGATAGTTATGTATAAAAGTGTGAAACTAACTAATAAAAATCTTTCTGACTTTAAGCTTCTTAATGCTAATAGAATTAAGTTTAATAGTTTAAATGAGGATTTCTTCAAAATATATGATGAATTAAGCTTTCTAAAAAAGATTGCAATTCGCAGAAATGTAAATCTCCTTAAAAATGAAGAGAATTATATCGGATATATATGGGCTAACAAAACCAGCGAACACAATTATTCAATTAATTCAATGAGCGTTGAGAACTGTGATAACGAAGTAGAGTGTTACAAAAGCCTTTTATCTTCCTTAGATATTTCATCAACTTTAACTTACCTATGTGAAGATAAAAATGAAAATACGTCAGTTCTAAAAGCTATTGGGTTTGCAAATAAATCCTGTACATTATCCATGTATTCTAGTCTTGAACCTTTTAATACGTACTCCATAGATGGAGATATTAGTTTTAAAAGGTTAAATAGAGGTAAAGATGAAGAAATAAGATGCAAAATTCAAAATGAAGTTTTTGAAAAAGAAGATAGAATCCCCTTATACTTGGAAGATATATACTATGATGAAGCGCAGAATTATTACTACGATGAAGGGGCTGTATTTATAACAAGAAAAGGTAAATATATCGGATATGGTCAAATAATAATCGAGAACAATATGCCTACCATTGTTAACTTTGGTATATTGAAAGAATATCAAGGTAAAGGTTATGGTAAACAATTATTAGCACACTTGCTAAATATATTGAAATCAAACAATTTTAATAAGGTATTAATCAAAGTTAACTCTGATAACCAGATTGCTCTCAATTTATATAGATCCTTTGGCTTTAGTGTTTATTCTAAAACTTCCCTTTGGGAAATATGTAAAAGCACCCCTATTTTGTAGGGGTTTTTAATTTTCATAAAATAATTTCATTTCAAAACGTTTTCAACCGGAATTTGTGATGACTTTACAGTTAATAGGTTGCCATCTGGCATTTTCTTAAAATATCCTCTGTCTGCTATACATTGGCATCTTAAGCTTTCCTTATCATTTTCTTTTTCCTTAGCATCATACATAATAAATCCCTCCTTTTATTTAGTTTGCCCCTAATCGGAAGATTTTATCCCACATTTTAAGTTTTTTATATTCAATATTATTTTTATGAAAAAATAATATTATATTCATAATTATCTTTAAAATTCTCTTCAAATTTTATATAATATGAAATAGTGTTAATTTTAGAAAAGGAGAATTATGATGCCTAATATGAATAATTTGAAATATTATATAGAAACTTGGGGATGTCAGATGAATGAGGAGGATTCCGAAAAACTATCTGGTATGCTTAAAAGAATTGGCTATGAAAAAACAGAAGAAAAAAACGAGGCTAGTATTATAATTTTTAACACATGCTGCGTTAGAGAAAATGCAGAGTTGAAGGTTTATGGAAATTTGGGTGCCCTAAAAAAATTAAAAGAAAAAAATCCAAATTTAATTATAGCTATTTGCGGTTGTATGATGCAGCAAGAAGGAATGGCTCAAGATATATTGAAAAAGTTTCCTTTTGTAGATATAATCTTCGGAACTCATAATTCATATAAGTTCCCAGAATATTTAAACATGGTTAAGCAAGAAGGTAAATCTATACTAGAGATTTGGGATAAAGAAGAAGGAATAGTTGAAGGACTTCCAGTAGATAGAGAAAGTAATATTAAAGCTTTTGTTACAATTATGTACGGCTGCAATAATTTCTGTACTTATTGCATAGTTCCTTACGTTAGAGGAAGAGAAAGAAGCAGAAAACCTGAGGATATTGAAAATGAAATTATTGATTTGATTTCAAAAGGCTACAAAGAAATTACTCTCCTCGGCCAAAACGTTAATTCCTATGGTAAAAGCCTGAATCCACAAATGACTTTTGCTGATTTATTAAGAAGAATTAATAAGATTGAAGGTCTAGAAAGAATTAGATTTATGACTTCTCATCCAAAGGATTTAACTGATGACGTGATTGCAGCTGTTGCCGAATGCAATAAAGTATGTGAACATATTCATTTACCGGTACAATGCGGTTCAACAAATCTTTTGAAAAAAATGAACAGAAGTTACAGTAGAGAACAGTATCTTGAGCTAATACATAAGATAAAGAAAGCTATACCTGATGTAGCATTAACAACTGATATAATTATTGGTTTTCCTGGTGAAACAGAACAAGACTTTCAGTATACTTTGAGTCTTGTAAAAGAAGTAGAATATGATTCTGCTTTTACTTTCATCTATTCCAAAAGAAAAGGTACTCCAGCTTTTGAAATGGAAGAACAGATTACAGATGAAGTAAAACATGATAGATTCAATAGATTAGTAGAGACTGTTAATGAAATTTGTGCTAAGAAGAACAAGTGTTATGAAGGAAGAATAGTTGAAGTTCTTGTAGAAGGTACTAGTAAAAATGATGAGAATAAACTAATGGGAAGAACTAGAACTGGCAAACTTGTAAATTTTTCGGGAAACTTAAAAAAAATAGGAGAATTAGCAATGGTAAAAATAACAAAAGCTAATTCATTCTCACTTGTAGGTGAGGAAATATAAAAAGCTCTTTTTAGAGCTTTTTTTAACACTGATTAGGAGGGAAAAAATATGGGCTTAACTCCAATGATGCAGCAATACATGCAAGTTAAGGAAAAATGTAAGGATTGTATTTTATTTTTTAGACTAGGTGACTTTTATGAAATGTTTTTTGAAGATGCAGAGATAGCATCCCAGGAGTTAGAATTAACACTAACAGGTAAGGATTGTGGTCTAGAAAAAAGAGCTCCTATGTGCGGTGTCCCTTTTCATTCTGCAAATGTGTATATAGGAAGGCTAATATCCAAAGGGTATAAAGTTGCCATTGGGGAACAACTTGAAGATCCTGCAGTGGCTAAGGGAATAGTAAAAAGAGATATAGTGAAAATAATTACTCCAGGAACTTTTACTGATTCTTCATTTTTAGAAGAAACAAAAAACAATTACATTATGAGTTTGTATATTGATAAAAATCGTATTGGTTTGTGCCTCGCAGATGTTTCTACAGGAGAATTTAATTGCACAGATGGTACCTTTGATTTAGACTTAATACTCGGTGAGGTTTCCAAGTTTTCTCCAAAAGAAATATTAATTCAGGATACTGCAGATTGCAATATAATTACTGTTTTAAATGAACGGATTAATACTTCCATTACAAAGCTTGAGAATTCTTTCTTCTCTGAAAAAGCAACACAAAACCTAGAAAAACAATTTGTTAATTTTGGTGAAGTTTTATTTAGCCAGGAATTAAATTATGCAGCAAACGGATTGCTGTCATATATAAATGAAACTCAAAAGATATCACTGTCACATATAGACATGATAGATTACTATTCAATAGTAGATTATTTAAGTATGGATATAAACTCAAGAAGAAACTTAGAACTAACAGAAAATATTAGAGAGAAAAGTAAAAAAGGTTCTCTTCTTTGGGTTCTAGATAAAACAAGCACAGCTATGGGCGGAAGACAATTGCGCAGATGGGTTGAACAACCTTTAATTAATATTGATAAAATCACGGCACGTTTAGATGCTGTAGAAGAATTATCATTAAATCTTTCACTGCATGAAGATATAAAGGATTCCTTGAAACAAATATATGATATAGAGAGGTTAGTAGGGAAAATTTCTTCTCAGTCCGTAAATGCAAAAGAACTTTTATTCTTGAAAAATTCCATTGAGAAGATACCTGCTGTTAAAAATTTAATAAAACAATTTAATAGTACACTTCTTAATAATTTATATGGAGAACTAGACGAATTACAGGATATATATGCGATACTTGATGATTCAATTTGTAATAACCCATCTTTGTCCATTAAAGAAGGTAATATTATAAAAGATGGTTTTAGTGAGGAAGTAGATAAGCTTAGAAATGCTAAGGTACACGGTAAGGAATGGATCGCTTCTCTTGAGGCTCAGGAGAGGGAAGCTACTGGAATAAAGTCTCTAAAGGTAAGCTATAATAAAGTATTCGGATACTACCTTGAAATAACTAAATCAAATTTAAGCTCCGTTCCGGAAGGTAGATATATTAGAAAACAAACCCTAGCAAATTGTGAAAGATATATAACCCCTGAGCTAAAAGAAATGGAAGAAAAAATACTAGGTGCCGAAGAAAAACTAATAAACTTAGAATATGAGCTTTTTGTTGAAATTAGAAATACAGTCTTAGTGCATATAGATAGGATGAAAAAGAGTGCAAAATTATTATCAGAGTTAGATTGTTTAAGCTCTTTAGCTACTGCAGCCCTTGAAAATAATTATTGCAAGCCTGAAATAACTAATGACGGAATTATTTCTATAAAAAACGGAAGGCATCCTGTAGTTGAAAAAGTTATACCTAATGGTGCTTTTGTTGCTAATGACACCTATTTAGATACAAAGGATGAACAGTTAATACTTATTACAGGACCGAATATGGCTGGTAAGTCTACATATATGAGGCAAGTGGCTCTAATAGCAGTTATGGCGCAAATTGGAGGCTTTGTACCTGCTGAAGAGGCAAGGATTTCAATTAGTGATAAGATATTTACAAGAATAGGTGCTTCAGATGATTTAGCAGCTGGAAAAAGTACCTTTATGGTTGAGATGTGGGAAGTTTCAAATATACTTAAAAATGCTACACAAAAAAGTCTTATACTATTAGATGAAGTAGGCAGAGGAACAAGTACCTACGATGGTCTAAGTATTGCTTGGTCCGTTATAGAGTATATTTGTTCAAATAAAGATATGAAATGCAAAACTCTATTTGCTACGCACTATCACGAACTAACAAGACTTGAAGGTATAATTGATGGACTAAAGAATTACTGTGTAGCTGTTAAAAAGATTGATGATGAAATTGTATTTTTAAGAAAGATTATAAAAGGAGCTGCTGATGAATCCTATGGCATAGAAGTAGGAAAACTAGCAGGATTACCAGAGCAGGTTATAAGCAGGGCTAAAGAAATTTTATTTGAGTTAGAGAACCAAAACAAAGATGAAATAGCTTTAGACTCAATTCAAAATAAAAAATCTGATATTTGCACTAGTGTTTCCGAAGAAAAAGCGATTGTAGTGCAAGATGATATACCAAAAGAAGCAGATGCAAATAAAAACTCAAGTATAAAGAAAAACAAAGATACTAAAAATATGCAGCAGATTGGTTTTTCTGACTTAGAAAAGGAAAATTTATTAAATGATATTGCTTCTATAGATATATTATCAATGACACCTATGGAAAGTATGAATAAACTATATGAAATTATAAAGAAAGCTAAATCTTTATAAACTTAAGGTGATAAGATGAAAAGGATAAATTTATTAAGCACTGAAACATCAAACAAGATTGCAGCTGGTGAAGTTGTAGAGAGACCTTTTTCTGTAATAAAAGAATTAGTTGAAAATAGTATAGATGCTGAAGCTAAAAATATAATCATTGAAGTTAAAGAGGGCGGTCAAAAGTATATTAAAATCACAGATGATGGCTATGGCATATATCCCGAAGATGTTCATAAGGCCTTTTTACCTCATGCCACAAGTAAAATAGGTAATGTAGACGATATATATTCCTTAACTACCTTTGGGTTTAGAGGGGAAGCTCTAGCAAGTATATCTGCTGTTTCTAATACAATTCTTAGAAGTAGAACAAAGGACTTTGATTATGGCAAGGAAATCTCTATTAGTGGAGGTATAGTAGATTATGTTAAGGATGTAGGCTGCAATATCGGTACTACAATTGAGGTATCAGATTTATTTTTTAATGTACCTGCTAGAAAAAAGTTTCTAAAATCCTATCAAAGAGAGGCAGCATTAATATCAGATATAGTAAATAGATTGGCTCTTGCTAACACTAATGTTTCCTTTAGATTATTTAATAATAGTAAAAAGGTGCTGACTACCTATAGTACTGAAAATTTGTTAGACACTATTAGAAGTATTTATGGAAAAACTGTTTCTGAAAGCTTAATTCAATTTGAGAAACATTCTGATATTGCTTCTGTTCATGGTTACATTGGAAATTCAGAAATTAGCCGTGGAAGTAGAAATAATCAAAGTATTTTTATTAATAAAAGGTACGTTAAAAATAAGCTAATTACAACAGCTGTAGAACAAGCTTTTAAATCCTTTTTAACAATTAATAAATTCCCGTTTTTTGTATTATTCCTGGACATTTTTCCTGAATACGTTGATGTTAATGTGCATCCAACTAAGTCAGAGGTAAAGTTTAGAGATGATAGAGAGATTTTTAAACTAGTGTTCGATGCTGTTCATCATGACTTAAGAAATAGCCTTAATTCATCTTATCAAATAGAAGAAGATTATTCAGATGTTTCATTGGGCATTGACAATACTATTTTTCCACCAGCACCAGTAACTGTTCAGCTTCCTATCGATTTGCGACCACTTGATAATGAAGAATCTAGAAAGCTGCCTGATATTTCTGCTATTAATAATAATCCTATAGAGGTAAAGGAAGAAAATTTTAAATTTAGGGAAGAACCTGAGCACTTTAAAACAAAATTTAGTAATGATAAAGCTGTCCTGTTGGAAGAAAAAGAAAAAGAAACTGATACTGAATACAAAATAATACCTGAAGCTAAGTTTCCAATGCCAAGGGTTATTGGTCAATTCAGTAACACTTATATATTATGTGAGGGTCCAGATGGTCTCTTTATAGTGGATCAGCATGCTGCCCATGAAAAAATTTTATTTGAAAAATACAGGGAAGAAATTAAAAACAGGGAAGTTACTGCGCAAGTACTTATTTCTCCAATTGTTATTGAACTAACTCCTGATGATTATATTTATTATATAGAAAATACAGTTGTATTTAAAAATATAGGCTTTAATATAGAGCCTTTTGGGGAAAATACTATTAGCATTAGAGAGGTGCCGCTAATTCTAGGTAAGCCAGACATAAATGGTTTATTTATGAGCATATTGGATAATATTAAGAACATGGGTTCTGGAGAAACCATTGATGTTAAATACAACAAAATCGCCTCACTTGCATGTAAAGCTGCAGTAAAAGCAAATGATAATTTATCAATGGAAGAGATGAGGGTATTAATAGAGACGTTAAGGTTTATTCAAGATCCATTTAATTGCCCTCATGGCAGACCAACTATCATTAAAATAACTTTAAATGAATTAGAAAAGAGATTCAAAAGAATTCAGTAATCTAAATTAGTTTCCCCGATATAAAGATTTTAAGGAGGTTACACTGGTAATTTCGCAGTATGAAATTACTTTTAGATAAGCATGAAGGATTTAATAATTATTGCTGGACCTACAGCAGTAGGAAAGACAGATATATCTATACAATTATCAAAAAAATTAAAAGGTGAAATAATATCCTGTGACTCTATGCAAATATATAAACATATGGACATTGGTTCCGCTAAAGTATCTTTGGATGAGATGCAGGGTGTTCCACATTATCTAATTGACTTCTTGGACCCGGGTGATGAGTTTAGCGTTGCTCAATATAAAAATTTGGCAGCAAAGAAGATAGATGAAATACTAGCAAAAGGTAATGAGCCCCTATTAGTTGGCGGTACCGGCCTTTACATAAATTCATTAATATTCAATTATGACTTCACTGGCGCTTATAAGGATGAAGAATATAGAAACTATCTAACAAATTTAGCTGAAAAAAAAGGTAAAGAATATATTCATGAACTTTTAAAGGCTGTAGATCCTGAATCCTATGAACGATTATTTCCTAATGATCTTAAGAGAGTGATTAGAGCATTGGAGGTATATAAACTTACTGGCAAAACTATAAGTCAATTTAATTCAGAACAAGATATATATAATATACCTTATAATGTGTTTTACTTTGTATTAACAATGGATAGAGCAGTTCTATACAATCGAATTAATAGCCGGGTAGATAAAATGATTGAAATGGGCTTGGTAGAAGAGGTAATAAAATTGAAGAAAATGGGGTATAATGCAACTATGCAATCCATGAAGGGCATTGGCTATAAAGAGATACTCTTTTACTTGGATGGATTAATAACATTGGATGAAGCCATAGATATGATAAAGCAGGGAAGTAGAAATTATGCTAAAAGACAACTTACTTGGTTTAGAAAAGATGATAGAGTCAACTGGATAAACAAAGATGATTTTAATAGTGATGAAGAAATCGTTGATTATATTGTAAATAAGATTAAAATTAAAAAATTAAAATTATAGAAAAAAAAGAGGAATTTATAAATTATTGTAGAATTAAATAAGTAAAGATAGTAGAGAGGTGGTCTATATGAACAAATCAACAAACAATCTACAAGATATATTTCTAAATAGTGCAAGAAAGAATAGAATACCTGTTACAGTTTATTTAACAAATGGTTTTCAACTTAGAGGAAATGTAAAGGGTTTTGATAGTTTTACTGTTATACTTGATTGCGATGGTAAACAAAATATGGTTTATAAGCATGCTATATCAACTGTTACACCTTTAACACCAATTCTATTTAACCAACAATCTAATGAAAATGATGAAAACGAAGGTTAAAAAAATAGGCGAAAAATTGCCTATTTTTTTTTATTATGATAATATATCTATAGAAATTATAAAAAGGAGACATATACACAAATGATAGATATAACTAAACAATTTTTAATAAACAAATACCACATAAATGGTAAAGTTCTTGAATTACAAGAAGCTGCTTTAAAGGATGTAAGTGAGCAATTTAAAAAATACAACTCGATTAGAGAATATAATCAATTAAAAGTTTTAAATGCCCTTCAAGAAGAAAGAATAAGTGATGCTCATTTTACAAATTCTACAGGCTATGGTTATGGAGATATAGGAAGAGATTCTCTTGATAAAGTATACGCAAGAATCTTTAATTGCGAAAGTGCATTGGTTAGACCTCATTTTGTAAATGGTACTCATGCCATTGGTGCAGCACTTTTTGGAAATCTTAGACCTGGCGATACCATGATTTCTGTATGTGGAACTCCATATGATACCTTACATAACATTATAGGTTTAAATAAAGATAAGGGTAATAATGGCTCCTTAATGGATTACGGCGTTAAATATAAAAAAATAGATTTAACTGAAGAGGGAAAGGTAAACCTATCTGAAGTTGAAAATCAATTAAAAAGTGATAATTCTATAAAACTAGTGCACATTCAAAGATCTACAGGTTATGGTTGGAGAAATTCATTGGTTATAAGTGAACTCGAAGAAATAATAAAAAGAGTTAAATCAGTAAAAGAAGATGTAATTTGTTTTGTAGATAATTGCTATGGCGAATTTATTGACGTTAAAGAGCCAACGGATGTGGGGGCAGATTTAGCTGCAGGATCACTTATTAAGAACATAGGAGGGGGAATAGCTCCTACAGGTGGATATATAGTAGGTAAAGAGGAGTATGTAACTCAAGCCTCTTATAGATTAACCATCCCAGGAATAGGGGGAGAATGTGGTTCTACCTTCGGGGTAATGAGACAACTTTTCCAAGGTCTGTTCTTAGCACCTCATGTAGCTATGGAAGCATTAAAGGGCGCAGTATTTTGTGCAAGAATAATGGAGTTGGCAGGCTTTGAAGTGCTTCCTAAGTATACTGATGAAAGAAGCGATATAATTCAGGCAATTAAATTTAATAATAAAGAAAATTTAATTAACTTCTGCAAAGGAATCCAAGCAGGTTCGCCAATAGATTCATTTCTTGAATGCGAACCATGGGATATGCCAGGTTATGAAGATCAGGTAATAATGGCAGCAGGAGCATTTATACAGGGTTCATCTATAGAATTATCTGCTGATGCACCAATAAGAGAACCATATATAGCATATCTTCAAGGTGGACTAACATTTGATCATGCAAAGATTGGAATATTGATAGCTCTCTCTAGAATTATAAAATAAAACAAAGCATGTTGTAGCTATTAGTCTAATTACAGCATGCTTTCTTAATTTTAGTATGACCTATATAGTCCTATAAGTTTTCCTACAATTGTACAATCATTTACAATAATAGGTTCCATAGTGCTATTTTCAGGCTGAAGTCTTATAAAATCTTTTTCTTTAAAAAATCTTTTAATGGTTACTTCATTTTCAATTAATGCAACTACTATTTCTCCATTAGAAGCAGTTTTTACTTTCTCAATTATCACTAAGTCTCCATCATGTATACCAGCCTCTATCATACTCTCTCCAGAAACCTTTAACATAAAAACATCTTTTTTGCTTTTTAAGTAGTTTAATGGAATAGAGAAGGAGTCCTCAATGTTTTCAACAGCTAGTATAGGCATACCAGCTTGAACTCTTCCAACAATAGGTATATCTATAAGTTCCTTATTAACCACAGGATCTTTTATTAATTCTATAGCTCTAGGTTTAGTAGGGTCTCTACGAATTAAACCTTTCTTTTCCATTCTAGTTAAATATCCATGAACAGTAGAGGTAGAACTTAACCCAACTCTTGCGCAAATTTCTCTAACGGAAGGTGGATATCCTTTAGCAAGTACTTCATGTCTTATGAATTCATATATATCCATTTCTTTACTATTAGCTTTGCTATTAACCATATATTACACCTCTCATCTTTGTTTTACAAAATTATAACATATAATCTTATGAATATCAAACCTGTGTTCTTTTTAATATATTATACCAGGTTTTTTAAATTACATCTTGCCTAACGTAGAAAGTTTTGCTATAATTTTTAGATTATGATATAAATTAATGATATCTTATTTTTTATAAGAAAGGTGATGCTCCATGAGTGAACTGTGCATATTTAATTCAAATAAAACCTGTAATGATTGTGGTGAATGTGACAGATGTGATTTAAAACCAGATAAAACCTGCAATAACTGCGGTAAATGTTTAGAATTACAGGGTATCGATACCAAGTCCATAAAAATAGATGCCATCATTTCAGATCCTGAAGAAGCTGAAAAGTTAAAAGATGAAATAGAGTATGAGCTTGATGATAAGGAAAATGATACTGAATTAGATGAAAACTACGAATTAATAGATGATGAATATACAAGAGATTCTGAAGTAGAAGGGGATCTAAATTCTTTAGACACGGATGAATTAACCTATGAATTTATAGACGATATTGATGGATTGCAAGAATTAATGGAGGATGAAGCTAGATTAAAGGATGTAGCTACTGAGCAATTTCCAGGTTTCTATGTAATAAAAAACAAAAAATAAAACACAAGCACCATACTGCTTATGCGGTTTGGTGCTCTTTTTAATTAATCTTCTATATCATTCAGAGGATTTGATTTAACGGCTTCTCTTAACTGGTCGTTATCAACATGAGTGTATATTTGAGTAGTTGAAATATTCTCATGACCTAAAATTTGCTGAAGACTTCTTATATCAACACTGCCGTACTTATACATCAAAGTAGCAGCTGTGTGTCTAAGTTTATGCGGGGTATATTTTTCATTTACTAGACCGGCTTTTTTAACATATTTCTTTACAATCAGTTCAACAGTTCTTTGATTTATACGCTTATTATTTCTACTTATAAATAAAGCATCTTTGTCGCTGATTTTATCATGATTAATATTTCTTGCAGGAAGATAATCATTAATTGCCTTGATACATACGCCATTTAAATAAATAGTTCTTTCCTTATTTCCTTTTCCTATAATGGTTAAGGTATCATTTTTAATCTTTGATATGTTTATGCCGCACAATTCTGATAATCTTAGGCCGCAATTTAAAAATAGAGTAATGATGCAGTAATCTCTTTCTTTATTCGGACCATCTATAGATTTTAAAAGATTTTTACTTTCATCTAGTGTCAAGTAAATAGGATTCCTCTTGTGAATACTGGGAGATTCTAATTCTGATGCAGGATTTTCGTTTATTATCTTTATCTTACCATTTAGATACTTAAAAAATGATTTCAAGGTAGCAACTTTTCTTGCACGAGCATAACTTCCATTTTTTCTGTAATTCTCTGCAAAAGATATAAAAGCATATAAATCGGTTAACCCAATTCCCTTTATAATGTTATCATCTACATCATTTACTTTTATTTCTTCAAACTCAATATTATCCTTTACAAAACCTTTGTAAAGCTTCATAAATCTAAAAAACATTATTAGATCTATTTTGTAATTATAAATAGTATTTGGGGATTTGCCTTTAATGGTTCCAAGATAGTTTAGAAACTCATTAACTCTAGCTGGTGCACTAATATCGTTTATTTGCTGAATATTGTATTTCATAGTTAACCTCCAAAAAAACGCCCAATTTCGTAAAATTTATATTTTACGAATAATATATTCGACGAAGAGGGGGACTATTCCTTCTTTTTAAATTATATTTGTATAAATAAATGAATAAAACTTTTTATAAAACCATAGAAATGGACATTTTGCCAAAAGTTTTTTCTCTTGTTTTACTAAAATACATTCTTTGCTTTTTCATAGTTATTAATAAAAATTCTCAAAGTATTATTTAATTTTATTTTGAAGTTTCCTCTCTCCTACTATAGTCATTGATAATCATATGATATCTATTATCAATTAGCTTGTTGGATTAACATTCTTTAATTTCCAGTGAATTTTCTAATACAATAAAAAATACAGCTAGATTTTAAAATCCACCTGTATTTTAATTTAGTTAAAGTTGTATATCTTTTTTAAATAAATAAGCAATAAATGCTGTTGATATAGGGAACGTTATACCAAAAAGCATCAACCCAATTGGCGGTCCCGAAACTTTTAATATGTCTTGCAAAGGTACTATTACACCTAGGAATCCATTTATTATAAATATCCACTTAACTGAGATCTTTATTTTACCACCACTTTATAAAAATTGCGAATACTATTCTCCGAGTTCATCTCCATATAACGTTCAACAACATATTTTAAAATACCTCTAGCGTCATTCTCACTAATATAGTTTTCCATATCCATATCTTCTTTTGAACTTTTTCTTAATGCATTTTCTCTAAGAACTTCATAAATCTTTAAAACAAGTTCTTCTTTACTCTTAAAATGATTATATATAGATGACTTTTTGGTGCCAATTTTGTTTGCAATATCAAAATATACTAATTTTACGCCAATAAACATAAATTACATATTGACTTTTCTTACTCTATGGTCTATACTTAAACAACAGGTTAAGAAAATTATTAACCATTAATATCGCGGGATGGAGCAGTTGGCAGCTCGTCGGGCTCATAACCCGAAGGTCGTAGGTTCAAGTCCTGCTCCCGCAACCAAAAACACCCTAAATTTAGGGTGTTTTTATTTTATCTATATATTTGGAATTAGAACTTTTTAACAAATACCAATAATTACATAATATATTATAACTTTTTCAATTACGCCTTTAATGGTATAATTAATTTGTATCTGCATACAAATTATGATAAGTGTGTACTATTTAAAAACCAAAAGTTTTTTCATCTAGTCATTTAAGTAATTTCGGAGCTAATTAATAATTTAAGTAGGGAAGTGTATTATTTATGAACTTTAAAAAGGTAAAAATAGGTACAAAACTACTAGCAGGTTTCACAGCGGTTTTAATTTTATTAATCATTATTGCTAGTATATCAATCTTTAGACTTATTCAAATTAATAATTCTTTTAATAAACTTGCTAGCGTATACAATAAAAGAGTTCAATTGGCAGATGATATGAGAAACGATATTGTAACCATTAAAACAAGCACAAGAAATATAATGGTAAGTACCGATGTGGAATATATGAAAAAACAAAAATCTATTATTGATGAAACCATCACAAATTATGATAAGCATAAGAAGGCTTTACAGAATCTTATTGATACCACTAAAGGTAAGACTTTATTTAAAGAAGTTGAAAATAATGAACAAACTGGACTGCCTGTTATATATGATGCAGTTGTTAAATCAATGGATCCTAATATAGATCAAGACATATTAAATACATTGGTTACAAAGATTGATTCTCCTGAATCTGCATGGATAAATAGTATTCAAACCATAGTCGATTATCAAAATCAATTAGCAGATGAAGCAGCAAAGAATGAAAACAATTCAACACGCTCTACTATACAACTAATGTATGTAATTGTGTCCATTAGCATAGTTGTGGCGATTTTATTCTTATATATTATTAGAAAAAGCATATTAAATCAGATGAAGGAATTATTGATAGCAACAAACAGACTTGCTAATGGTGAACTAAACTTCAATGTTAATGTTTATACAAAGGATGAAATTGGACAAACTTTTGAGGCTCTGAACAATTCTATAAAAGCATTAAAAAATACAGTAAGTATAGTCAAAGTAGAAAGTTTGCATATATCAGAGGATATTAACAAAATAGAACAAGCGTTTACCAATGTATCAGATGAGGTTTCCCAAGTATCAGCTTCTACCCAAGAAATCTCAATGAGTATAGAAGAATCCTCCGCAGCAGTAGAAGAAATTACATCTATGGTTTCAACTGTACGTGAAGAAGCTGCTAGAACAAGCAATGAAACTAAAGATGGAGTTAAGTTAGCCTTAGATATAGAAGAAAGAGCTGAGAATATAAATAAAAATGTACTTGACTCAAAAGAAAATATCCAATCTATATATAATGAATCTAAAGAAAAACTTGATAAGGCTATAAAAGACGTTGTAGTAGTAAAAAAAGTTTCTGAAATGGCAGATACAATACTAAGTATAGCTGAACAAACAAATTTGTTGGCATTAAATGCTGCAATTGAAGCTGCACGGGCAGGCGAACAAGGAAAAGGATTTGCTATAGTAGCAGAAGAAGTTAGAAAGCTTGCAGAACAATCCTCTTCAGCCGTTACTGATATACAATCAAATGTTAATAAGGTTTTATATGTAGTTGATGAACTTTCTCTCTCTTCTCAGAGCGTTTTAAATGTTATCGAAACTACTGTTTTAAGAGATTATGATAATATGATAAATATTAGTACCAATTATAAGGATGATGGAAATGCATTTAAAAATATAATTGAAAAGTTCTCAGAGGTATCACAAAACATATCAACTTCAATAGATCAGATTGTGAATAGTATAAATGGTGTTGCAACCGCAGTTACAAATATAGCAGCCGCTTCTGATGAAATTTCTTCAAATGTGGTTGAAGTTAATAACAAGAGCAGCCAAGTGCTGATTGATACAAAGAGGAATACAGAAAGTGTTGAACGATTGTATGAGCATATGCAAAGATTTAAAACAGAATAATGCCTAAATACTAGCCCCTTACGAGTAAACACTATTTGCTTATGAGGGGCTAAATTTTATTTCATAAATAATCAGAAAATTATTAAAAGTTCTTTTATTCTATTGTAAAAAGTAATACCTATAGCACAACCGATGGAATTTAAAATAACATCATCAATATCTAAAACACCTACATTAAGTATAAATTGACCAAGCTCAATACATATTACAATAAGTACACAAATTCGGAATGTATATTTTAATTTTGATGACGCCTTAAGAATTAGTGACATAAAAAAACCTAAGGGAATAAAGGTTATAATATTAGCAGCTAAATTAATAAATAAAACATGAAAACCAAAGTTTGATCTATTCCTAATAAAATCAATAATGGTCTTGAATGGATAAAGGTTATACCTTCTTATACCGCTATAACTTCGATAAGGTCCAATAAATACTTCCCAAATCATCAAGCAGGAATACATTATAATTGACACATATAATATTAACTTAAATACTCTATTCTTTCTTTGTAAAAAATTTTTCAATTGATCAATCATACTAAACTCTCCCCTACTTTTCATAATGTATAATAGTAATATATTTGCTAACCTACGCCATTGAGTTTATTATATAATTCCAATTATAAAAAATCAATTTAGAACAATATTATACCTGAAATAAGAAAAGCACCAGTAAAACCAGTGCATTGTTTATATTAGTGCTTTTCTTATTTTTTTAAACTTAGGGTTAAATTATTATTTACAATCACACTATACTATACCGCGATATAAAAATGTATACCTTTTAACTTAATTCACTATACTAATTTCTCGCGTACTTACTAACAAATTGTGTTACTTTCATTTCATAACCTATTTTATCAATATTATATGCATTAGCATGACTTGCATTTGGCACTATAAAAATATCTTTTTCACTTCTACATGATTTATACAGTGTATATACCATATTAGTAGGAACAAAATTATCTTCAGCCCCATGAATAAATAGAATAGGAATTTTTGTTTTACCCACTTGCTTTACAGCTGAGGCTTCACAAAAAAAGTATCCCGCTCTTATTTTTGTTAAAAAACTTGTAGTCTGAAGAATAGGGAAACTAGGAAGCTTATATACTCTTTGCAGCTGATAAGAAAGCTCAGCCTTAACAGAAGTATAGGCACAGTCAGAAATAATTGCTTTTATATTCGAAGGAAGCTTTTCTCCACTTGTCATAAGCACTGCAGCCCCCCCCATTGAAACCCCATGTAAAATAATCTTGGAATCTTTATTTAGAGTATTTATTGTATAATCAATCCACTTTACATAGTCTTTTCTATCCATCCAGCCAAATCCTATGTAGTTTCCTTCACTCTGACCATGACCCCTGTCATCTGGCATTAAAACATTATACCCTAGGCTTTTATGATAAAATTTTGCAAAAGCGGCCATATCTTTTCCTTGTGAATTGTACCCATGGGCCAAAATTACGGTTACCTTACTAAGCTTATCTGCCTCTAAGTAGTAACCTCTAAGCCTAAGAAAATCCTCAGATTGAATTTCTACGGTTCTTAAATTTTGTTTTTCCAGCCATAATAAAGTGTCCTCTGGGTTCGTTTTTGGACTCATGGTGTGTAAGTCTTTATTTTTTTGTAAGAATCGTTTCTTTGAGCGGGCAATAGCTATGTTATAAAAATAATTACTTGCACATAAGTCAACAATCACAATTATTGATAAGAAAATTAAAATAAGATTAAACTTATTCTCCAAATATATTCCTCCAATTAATATTGGTTTTCTATAAATTTTATTCTATCATATAACATCTTATTCACAGGTGTTTGAACACCATACTTTTCTCCAAGCTTAAGCACCGTACCTGAAAATAACTCTACTTCGCTGTAACGTGTTGCTTCTAAGTCCTGACGCATTGATGGCTTTCCTTCAGGACTTAAAGTACTTAATACCTTCAACCAGTAGTTTAAATCAGCCTCATTTAAATTTATGCCCTCCTTTTCTGACAGAGCCATAACCTCTCTCATAGCCGAAATCATAGTTTCTCTCGCCTGTCCTTCCCTTTGAATCTCCCCATAATTACTTTCATATACTGCTACTGTTTGGTTTACACCTACATTAAGCATAAATTTCCCCCACATTCTCTTATTCATATCTGTAACAGCCTCGTATGGGACTTTCATTCTTTCAAAAAATTCTACTACCCTCTTTGCTTTTGAAGATACAACCCCTGGTTTACCCTCTCCAAAACACAGCATCCCCATATGGTTATAAGCTAACTTGTTCCCTATCTTCACTGCATCCATACCCTGAGCTACACAATATAATATTTTATCCATACTATAAGCCTCACCAATAACCTCTTCACTGGTAATACCATTTAAAGCAGATAATATAATAGTTTGTTCACCCACCTGGCTTTTAACAGCTTTAATAGCATTCTTCAGTCCATCGTATTTAACTGTGAAAATTATAAGATCCGAAGGCTCCGTCAGATCTTCAGGAGTAATATAATTAAATTCACAAGGTTCACCATTGCAATAAACTTTATCCCTCCTATATTTCTCAATTCTGTTCTCATCAGCAATTATTCTTAAATCTTTTTTAGGCATTCTCTTGGATAAATGGTTTCCAAATAAAATTCCTAATGCTCCTAGTCCAATAATGGATACTGTTTTAATCTTCATGGTAACTTCACCTTTCTTTATCATAGTAATGAAATTTTACCACAAAATTTAAAATCGGAAAATATTGTTATCTTTCTAAAAGTTCTTTTATATATACCGTTAATTCCTTTGCAGCATTTTCATGAGATAAAATTCCTGGATGACTTCTTGAACCGACTGTATCATTTGTTGTATTTGGTAATTGAAAAACTGAAACCTTCTTATCTCCTGTTCCCCTTATATAAGTATCAACTGCACGGTATATAGCAGGCATCATTGACATACCTAACATTCCATATACCCATATTATGTGTGCTTTTTTATTATATTTTCTAAGTTTAATAAGAAAATTCTCAGCAGCAGTCTCGAAAGCTTTTAAATCTTCCTTGTTAAAGGAGCTATCTTCATTTAGTCTTTGTTTATGAATCTCCCCTGTAACTTCATCCTTCCATTCGGGTGAAGCAAAAGCTCCTCCATCATTTGTTCCTAGATTAACAATCACAACATCAGGCTGCCACGAATCAAAATCATTTTCTTTAAAAGCTCCTAATGCTTTATTTTTTTCTCCTGTAAGCAAACCACAAACCTTATCATAGTATTCCGGAACATTAGCATGTGGATTGTTATCCCAGCTTGTAAGTACTCCCCAACCGCTCTGAGAAATAATCCTATATTCTGCATTTAACGCTTCTGAAGTCTTTGCTGCATAACTGTTAATTGCACTAAACCACATGGAAATCCAATCTTCTTCAGCCTTAGCTCCGATTATGCCTTCTCCGGAAGTAATACTATCACCTATAAATTCAAATTTATAGTTTTTTTCTTCATCCGGCAAAAATTCTCCTTTCCTCTCCATTAATTTTTGGTATGTAATGTTATTCTACCGTTTCCATTACACGAACTGAAGTTTTCTCCACTTCTTTTCTATAGTCAGTATTATAACTTTTGATCTAAACCCTAAATGCAACAATATATAGCTATAATCTTCTGGTTCTAACATGTTACTTCTTTTGTTCTCTGTTTTTATCAATCTACCACCACCATACCATAATACCTTTTTATAACCTTTTCTACTGGTTTACCATACACATCATAACCTTTATTGCTTGAGGCTTTGTTTAATGAATACTGATTCCACGCCCAATCCCACATTGCAAAACCAGATACCCATTGGCGTTTAAGCGCTGACTCAAACATAGCCTTATACCAATCTGCCTGTCCAGTTAAGTCTACATCTCCCTCCACTCCCCAATCATTAGGTACAAACGAAGAACCTTTTGTAGACATGCAACCAGCTTCTGCAAAGAAAAATGGCTTGTTAAATTTATGCACTATTTTTTCAATACGATCTAATTCTTTTTCCCAATCATCAATGGGATAATATCCACTTGATGAAATTACATCTACACAATCCCACCATTGTACATTGTGCTCTTGATATTTATCCGTGTTATAAGAAACCCTCCCATTATAAACGTCTCTTATATCCGAAATTAATTTACGCCATTCTTTCTCTCTACGCTCTGACATAACCATCTCGTAGCCCGCAATAAACATTTCACAGCCTGTTTTTTCAGCAATATTGGCATAATGAAGCTGAAAATCTGTGTATGACTTGAACCAATTACTCCATTTTGGCTCGCAATGAACTTCTTCATCGAAAAAGTTAATATGAGCCCTCCAGGCTCCATTCTTACAATTTGCTGTTGGTTTTAGTGCTACTCTAAGGCCTATCTTTTTTGCATAATCAATCATGTCCATTAACTCTTCATCTGACACAGTGGAATTAGAAGTGTAACAAATCTCTTCTGATTGTGGAGTATCCTGTAAACCATTAGGTACAAGTATTATAAAATTAACTCCAACTCTTTCTTTTAAATTTTCCAAGCTCCTATATGCTTCCTTCTTAGTAAAACTTCCTCTGCTAGCAAAAGGGCCAAAAGTAAAGCCTTTAATAAAGTCCAATAGCCTCATTCCTTTCATCTATTTATCAAACTAATAAATAATGAACAATCACGGAACATAATGTTTTAGATTGAACATCATTAGTATATATATATTATATTGTTGTATATACTATATCAATTTTATATTATATCTGCTATAATACAGTTACTTAAAAATAGAATAAATCTATCTTCTGGAGGCTAAGATGAATTATTTATTTGAGGAAAGTAATATTTTAACTTCACCATATGAAGCTTTTTTATTTGATACAATACATGAATCATTTCCCATAACTGGTCATTGGCATTATTTTATGGAAATTATTTTTATGCTAAAAGGAACTGCAATAATAAACTGCAATAATGAAGAGTATATATTGGAACCAGCCGATTTAATTCTATTTCATCCACAAGCTGTAAATTCCATTTTTGCTGGCTCCCATGAACCTCTAAAGTACGATGTGCTTAAATTTGATATAAACAACCTTCATATAAATAATAGCTATACACCAAAGCTTAGTGCAATTTTTAAGTTCGCTATAGACGATCCTCGTGCTCCTATATTCCTTCCATTAAAGGAGTTTAAAAACCTTCCATTAGCTGATATATTTAATAATTGCATAGAAGAAGTAACAAATAAAGACTATGGTTATGATATTCGACTTCAAGCACTTGTATCATCATTATTAATTGAGATTCTTAGAATATGGAGAAATCACGGATTTGATACAAATAATACTGCTTTAATGCCTTATGAAACAGATTCATTATATACAATATTACAGCATATTGATGAGCATTCACATGAGTCATTAAAGGTAGAGCATCTAGCTCAAAAATGTCACATGAGTTATTCTTACTTTGCCCAAAAGTTTCAAGAGCTTTATAGACAATCCTGTAAGGATTATATTGAATTTATTAAAATAAGCAAAGTTAAAGATTTACTACTATTTACCAATTTTGACCTTAACTACATAAGCCAGGAAACAGGTTTTTCAGATTGCAGCCATTTAATACGTACCTTTAAAAAAAGGACAGGCATAACACCAAAACAATTTCGTATGCAGCATAATATAAATAAACAACCTTAAAATGTAGACCTAACCAAATAAATTAATGGTTAGGTCTGCATCTCTTTCATAAATAATAAGTGCGCTATTTGGTTTCTACCTATAGCGCACAAAATTTATATTCACAGATTTTAATCTTTCTATTCAATTAGTATCTTTATTATCTCTAGTTATTATATCTCTGTGATGTTATTTAAAATATCCATTTGTACTTCAATTATGTCTATGACTTTTTTAATATCTTATTTCCATTTTCGTGGTTAGCCATCTTTTAGCATATCCTGAATTCTGCTGCAGTTACTGTTATTGTCCTCATGGTGCTGTAGACACTTCCATTCTTTTCCGTATTTTAGATTGTTCGACTTTTCGTGTCTACACTGACATACTAATACCAAAATGAGGAGTCTGATTTTAGTAGACTCCTCTGTATTATGATTAATTATTTTAAAACCTAAGATGCATTATTTTGTGGACCGCTTACATAAAATATTGTTTGGTAATTACTCATACTAACGAAATGTTCATAACAAAGATTTTCCAGACTAAGGTTTAAACATGTTTCAATACTGTTTATTTCTTTTATTGCTTCCTTTAATTTTTCTATATTCTCTAAATTAACATTTTTATCTTTATAATATGCCAGAGTTATATGTGGTGTTAATGGATAATCTAACTTTTTAACTTGTTCAAATCTATTATATAAGAACATTAATTTATCGTATTCATATTCATTTACAGGTTCTAATCCTAATACTATGCTAGTGTTAACCATATTGAATGCATAAGTACTTTTCATTTTTATCATTGTATTTTCTTGTAGTTCAGATAAATCTTTAAATATTTTACTAATGCTCACTTCAGTTTCTTTCATTTTACTACTTAAATCAATACAGTTAACACTACTGTTAAAATCGTGTAAAGTCATATGAAAAGTAGATTTAGGCAACCTTACTGCGAAGTATTCTTTACATTTATTATAAAGTATATCTTGTAAATTTAATAACTTAGATTTTTCATTTTCATCCAACTCAAACACCACTGTATCACCATAGAATTGTTTTAATTCTCCATTTTTATCTACCTTATCTTTAATTTTAAGATTGACTTCAAGCTCTCTTCCATCATTAGGAAGACTATCTTGCTGAAACGAATATATTCTATTCTTAAATTTTATAAAATCGTTCACACTACTCACTCCTTCAATATTGTTTTGTATAACATTAAAATTTATTAATATTAAGAATTAAAGACTCCTGCTTATTAAAAAAACTACAATAAAATGGATTATCCATTTTATTTGAACTTTATTTACCATATTAGCTAAACTTATAAATATAATTTCAAATTTAGTGCACAATTCAAACTTTTTACACAAACAAAAAAACTAATTAATACATAATTTTTCTTATTTACCCAGATATATACATAGCCGACACAGTGTTAAGTTTACTATATTACATATTTTGAGTAAATAATAAAAATGTATATATTTTTATTACTATTTCTGTGATTTTCACCAATTGATTACTTAGTATCTTTAATGACATCTAGCTTACTTTAGTCCTGCTAGAATACCTACTAGTAATACATGTTGCTTTGATTTTCAGTAAACGAGGCTCGAAAGTTCCTAGCCGATTTAGATATTGTTGTACCTAATCCATAGTGTTTAGAGACTCATGATTGCCAACAACCCTAACTAAAAATAATATAGAAAAATATCGTTCAAAAGATAAGCTACCTCAAACTCTATATTTATCAAAACCTAACTTACCTTTGAGATTATACTTTATCTATGAAAATAATATTTAATTATAGTTTCTGCACCTATAGTTCAATGATTACCTTAAATAACTCGATATACCTGTTAAAGGAATCACAAAATGTTTTACACTTATAATTAGACATACGAGTTGAAGACACGAGCGCGTAAGGAATATTTATTTTTATAACAAGCGCCAAAACCATATAATTCTTCCTAAATACGGTAATAATGCATACCATATAAGAAACTTCAGGACTTCAAAGTTTTATAGAATCTTTGAGTTTTTATAGTTGGTATTTATAACCTAGAATCTTATGGGTTAGCTTAAATCTATAATTATCAATGAAACATAACTCAAAAAAATTGGATACGGGGCTTGATTAAAAGTATAGGTAATATAAAAGGTTGGAGAAAGGTGCTTCCAGTTGAAAACAAATTATTACCTAGTGAAAATTAATCCAAATTAGAAATATTAATTTATGTGTGTTTAGTGTTGACATTTTTAACCTTTCAATATTATGACGTTAGGCTGGCTTCGCAGCACATCTTCTGAACTGTTAGTTCAAATATTTAGTTCAAATATAATGTAATGAATTATTTTGTAAAGGTTTTAAATATAAGCTAAAGATGAAGTTTTTACTTTCGTTGTCGATATTTGTCGATTAAATAAATTAAATTTGTGTAACCTTTACTTGAAATTTGTAGTATAATAGTGTATATATATTTATAGCCTTGACTGCAAGCTTGTAGAAAATTTTTAATGCTTCGCAATAAAGATATTTTATAAGCAGTAATGTATTAGTGAAATACAATATATTTTTTAAATTAGGAGGACACTATGAAAGAAAGATTAGAAAAGTTTTTAAATGATTTATTCGGTAAGGAAATCAAGGACTGTACTAATGAGGAAATCTTTGAAGCTTTAATGAAGCTTACTAAGGAAATGGAAAAAGAGCAAAAGAATAACGATGGAGATAGAAAACTTTATTACATTTCCGCTGAATTCCTAATTGGTAAACTATTATCTAACAACCTTATCAATTTAGGAGTATATGATGAGGTTAGAGAAGTTTTAGAAGCAGCAGGAAAAGACCTTACAGAAATTGAAGAAGTTGAATTAGAACCATCACTAGGAAATGGTGGACTAGGAAGACTTGCAGCATGTTTCTTAGATTCCATTGCTACATTAGGCTTAAATGGAGATGGTATTGGACTTAACTATCATTATGGTCTATTCCAACAAGTATTTGAAAATAATAAGCAATCAGAAGTAAAGAACCCATGGATTACTAAGGAAAGCTGGTTAAATAAAACAGACATTAGCTTTGATGTTAATTTTGCTGACTTTACTGTTAAATCAAGACTATATGATATTGATGTAGTTGGTTATGAAAATGGAGTTAATAAGCTACACTTATTCGATATCGAAACTGTTGATGAATCTCTTGTAAAAGATGGTATTAACTTCAATAAAGAAGATATCGAACGTAATCTTACTTTATTCTTATATCCAGACGACAGTGATAAAGCTGGACACCTTCTTAGAATTTACCAACAATACTTCATGGTAAGTAATGGTGCACAACTTATACTTAAGGAATTAGAAGAAAAAGGATTTGCTTTACGTGATTTACACAAACATGTAGTAATTCAAATTAACGATACTCATCCATCAATGGTAATACCAGAACTTATTCGTCTTTTAACTGCTAAAGGAATAAGCATGGATGAAGCAATAGAGATCGTTTCTAAGACTTGTGCTTATACTAACCACACAATACTAGCTGAAGCACTTGAAAAATGGCCTGTTGAATACTTAGAAAAAGTTGTTCCACACTTAATGCCTATTATTGAAGAATTAGATGCACGTGTTAAGGCAAAATATTCAGATGAATCTGTAGCTATTATCGATGCGAGCAAACGTGTGCACATGGCTCATATGGATATGCACTATGGCTTCAGCGTAAATGGTGTTGCTGCTCTTCACACTGAGATATTAAAAGATTCTGAATTAAAGAGCTTCTACAACATTTACCCAGAAAAGTTTAATAACAAAACAAACGGTATCACATTCAGAAGATGGCTTATGCACTGTAACCCTGAGCTAAGCAAGTTTATTACTGAAACTATAGGCAGCGCTTGGAAGAAAGATGCTATGAAACTTGAAGACTTACTAAACTTTAAAGATGATGAAGCAGTTTTAGAAAAAATGCTTTCTATAAAGACAAATAACAAAAAGGCTCTAGCAGACTACTTAAAAGAAATTGCAAATGTTGAAATAGATGAAAACTCTATATTTGATATTCAAATAAAGAGACTTCATGAGTACAAACGTCAACAAATGAATGCATTATATATCATTTACAAGTACAAACAAATAAAAGAAGGAAAGCTTCCTAAAACACCAATCACTATAATATTCGGTGCTAAAGCAGCTCCTGCTTATGTAATTGCAAAAGATATAATTCATTTAATACTTTGCTTACAACAACTTATCAATAACGATCCAGCTGTAAGCCCATACTTAAAAGTTGTAATGGTTGAAAACTACAATGTTACGAAGGCTTCAAAGCTTATCCCTGCTTGTGATGTATCAGAACAAATTTCACTTGCATCTAAAGAAGCTAGTGGAACTGGTAACATGAAGTTTATGCTTAATGGAGCAGTTACTCTTGGAACTATGGACGGAGCAAATGTTGAAATCAATGATTGTGTTGGAGAAGATAACATATACATCTTCGGTAAATCCAGTGAAGAAGTAATTGATCTTTATGACAAAAATGCTTACTGCTCAATGGATTTATATAAGAATGATGCTTTAATTGAAGAACTTGTTGACTTCATCATAAGCAAACAATTAATTCAAATTGGAGATCCAACAAACCTTTGCAGACTTTACAAAGAATTTATAAGCAAAGATTACTTCATGGCTCTTCTTGACATAAAAGATTACATTGCAACAAAAGAAAAGGCATTTGAAGATTATGCAGATAGAAAAGCATGGAGCAAGAAGATGCTTATTAACACTGCAAAAGCTGGTTTCTTCTCATCTGATAGAACTATTGCACAATACGATGAGGATATCTGGCATTTATCATAATTCTTTTCAATTGATGAGGCTTGAACTAAATAGATATAACGGGGCTGACCTATAGTGGTCAGCCCTTTTTATTATCCCCTATCACTTTGTCAGAACCAATCACCCCTTCTATTCCCCAAGCAAAAATATTGTATAGTAAATAAAAAACTGTGGAAACTATATTTAAATAATTTGTTATGGTGATGAAAATGGAAAATATGAATGCACTATCTCTCAATATATTGGAAAATATAAAAATCATAGGTGATGCTCTTTGTGATTGCACTGATGTGACAATAATAGAAAAGCGCTTAAAAGAAAACACACGGATATGCTTCTGTTATATCAATTCCTTTGTTGATACGGATGTACTTCAAAGAGATTTTGTAAAAAATATTATTTCAATGAGTAGTGCAGCCTTTAGGGATAAATCAGTTATTTATGAGATTCCCTTTTTAAAGATTTCTACTTATAGTGATATTAATTCAATCATTAAAGGTATTTTATCTGGTGAAACACTGTTATTAGTGGACGGCATTGATTATGGAATTTCTTGTGACATTAAAAAAATTGAGAAGCGTCCAATTTCCGAACCTGAGGCAGAAAAAAACATCAGCGGTCCTCATGAAGGATTTATTGAATCTATTAATACAAATAAAGCACTATTGAGGAGAAAGATTAATGTTCAAAACCTGAAATTCAAGGATATACATTTAGGTAATAAAACAAATCAAATTGTAACTATTGCATATATTGATGGTATTGCTAATCCGGAAATACTAAATGATTTGTATAATAGAATAAGTAAAATTAATACGGATGGTATACCCTCTACAGGCTATATTGAACAACGGATATCTGATTCTCCAAACTCACTTTTTCCTCAGTTCTTATCTACAGAGCGCCCTTATAAAGCAGTTGCTGCGCTTTTAGAGGGTAGGTTTGTCGTCCTACTTGATGGCACTCCTGTTGTTTTAATAGCACCAGTGTCCTTTTTTGCATTTTTTCAGGCACTTGATGACTTTAGCTCAAATTGGATGTTTGGAACCTTTTTTAGGTGTATCCGTTTATTAGGACTTCTGACAGCAATCATTTTACCGGCATTATATATTGCAATTACCTCCTTCCAATATTATCTGGTGCCGCTTGGACTGATTATTCCTCTTGCAAAATCAAGAAGTCAGGTTCCTTTTCCACCGATTGTAGAAGCTTTAATTATGGAAATTACTATTGATATGTTAAGAGAATCCGCTATAAGGCTTCCTACATACTTAAGCTCTACGATTGGCATTGTTGGCGGTATCATTATAGGTCAATCCGCTGTTAATGCTGGTATTGTCAGTACTTTGTTTATCATTGTTGTTTCTGTCACTACAATAGCGTCTTATGCGGTACCGCTATACAACATTGGTTTGGCAGTAAGGCTGCTACGCTTTGCATTTATGATTATGGCATCACTTTTCGGCACAGTAGGCGTTGTT
>JAUZPI010000046.1 GCA_030706015.1 Bacillota bacterium | reverse complement strand
ATTACGTTAGCCTTGAACTTATCGCCTGCTTTTAAGGCAGTTTTCCAATCTTGTTGTAAGTTTTCCTTAAGAGACATTAACTTACCTTCTTTCAATACTACTTAAACTTTCTTTTACGTGCAGCTTCAGACTTCTTCTTTCTTTTAACACTTGGTTTTTCGTAATGTTCTCTCTTTCTTACTTCTGAAAGAACTCCTGATCTCGCACATTTTCTCTTAAATCTTCTTAGAGCACTTTCTAATGTTTCGTTTTCTCCAACTCTTATTTCTGACATCTATATCCCTCCCTCCGCTAGCACAATTTAATATTTAAATTGAACACAGCTATAATGTGGGTTAAATAGCACACGAACTATTATACATCATAAATCGATTCACTGTCAACAATTTCATATGAGGTTTTAAGCAGATTCTAGTGGCCAGTTTAACCAATTGATATTGGTAAAGATTTACCTCCCAAGAGATGAAAATGAAGGTGCTCTACTGTTTGACCTCCGTCTTTACCACAGTTTGTTATTATTCTATACCCACTTTCAGCAACTCCTAATTGTTTTGCAATTTTCTGAGCTACTTTAAATATATGAGATATTATTTGTAAATCTTCTTCTTTAACGTCGTTAATACTATTAATATGCTTTTTAGGCATAATTAAGACATGTATCGGTGCTTCAGGCTTTATATCTTTTATGCTGATTACATATTCATCTTCGTACACCCTGTCACTTGGTATTTCACCATTAACTATTTTGCAAAATATACAGTTTTCCACTTTTTCACCCCCTTGTAGTAAGTATTCGACACGTAATGCTTTATACCTTTAGAGATTATAAAATTTCACCTATAATATAGCCTTCTTCAACTTTTGATAGTCTAACCTCAAATATGCCTCCGCTTAAATCTTGGTAAGCTTTTGAGATTACCTTTATATAATTAGGAGTATAACCTTCATAGAATCCCTCAATACTACTATATTCTTGTTCAAACAATACGTTCATACTGCGATTTATGAATTGATTCATAAATTCCATTTCATTCTTTTTATCTAATTCAATAAGTTTTGAACTTCTTATATCTTTTATTTTCCCGTCAACCTGATCTGACATTTTTTCAGCTTTTGTTCCTTTTCTAGGACTGAATTTGAATACATGCATTTTAGATAATTTAATTTCTTCTAAAAATTTATAGGTAATTTCAAATTCCTCATCAGTTTCTCCTGGAAATCCAACAATTATATCAGTAGTTATAGATGCATCATTAATATTATTTCTTAAACTTTTAACAATATTCCTATATTCCTCTGTGGTATATCTTCTATTCATCCTTTTTAGTGTTTCATCACAGCCGCTTTGCAAGGATAGATGAAAATGAGGACATAATTTCTTTAATGATGACAATTTTTCAATAACACCTTCAGTAAAGAAAGTTGGATCAATTGATCCTATTCTTACTCTTTCTATACCATCTATATCTTCAATAATCTGAAGAATTTTTACCAGATTCCAATCCCCATCTAAATCCAAACCATAAGAAGCTATATGTATACCTGATAATATTATTTCTTTAAAATTATTTGAAGCTAATTCTTTAACTTCTTGTACAATTTTTTCTGGGTCTTTGCTGCATACAGCACCGCGTGCAAATGGTATCAGACAATAGGAACAAAATCTATTGCAGCCATCTTGTATTTTTAAAAATGCTCTGGTCTTGTCTTGATATTCTTCTATGTTTAATTCTTCAAATTCAGTATTTCTTAATACGTCACTTACTTCAACGATTTGTTCTCTTTCTTCTCTAGCTCTGTTTACCCAATAAACAATCTCACCCTTATTTCTTGTTCCAAGTACCACATCTACTCCTTCAATATTAGAAACTTCATTAGGAGCTATTTGTGAATAACAGCCAACAACAGCAATTACTGCATCAGGATTTAATCTTCTTGCTCTGCTAATCATTTGTCTTGATTTTTTGTCACCAGTATTGGTTACACTGCAAGTGTTTATTACATATACATCTGAATACTTATCGTAGGGTACTACCTCATACCCCTCTTTAATAAATTTTTCTGTCATGGCTTCTGACTCATATTGGTTTACTCTGCAACCTAACGTAGTAAAAGCTACTTTCATTATTATTTTCCTCCAATATCTCCAAGTTCATACATAAGTAAGGATGTGCAAACAAAGCCTGCAGTCTCTGTTCTCATTATTCTTGGTCCTAAAGTGACAATATGAGCATTTATACTTTTTAATATTTCTATTTCACTTTCATCAAATCCACCCTCAGGCCCTATAATGACAGCTGCACTTCTTATTTGAGTCTTATCAATTTCCTTAGCTAAAGCCTTAACGCCGTTTCCTTCCTCATTTTCGTATGGTACAACTATTAAATCTATACTTCTTAGTTCTTCTAAAAGTTCATCAAAGGATATAGGTGTGTTTACTTTAGGAATTAGACTTCTTTTACTTTGTTTACAAGCTTCTAAAGCTATTCTATTCCACCTATCCACCTTTTTGAATTCATTAATCTCGTTTTTCACTACAACTCTCTGAGTTATAATGGGAGTAACTGATTTTACTCCTAATTCTGTTGCCTTTTGAACAATCAAATCCATTTTAGATGATTTAGGTAGTCCTTGGTACAAATATACCTGGAGAGGACTTTCATTATTTATAGGCAGTCTTTCTAAAAGCTTTGCGGTTACCTTTATCTTTGACACCTGATTGATCTCAGCTAAAAATTCTTCACCCTGACAATTGTTAATAGAAACCTTATCGCCCTCAGTAAGCCTTAGCACCTTATAAATATGTTTTACATCATCGCCCTCAATAAACACTTCATTATCCGCTATATTTTCATTTGGAACGAAAAACTTGTGCATTTTGTTCACTCCTCTTATTACAACCTAGCAATGATACAAACCCATTCACCTTGATTGTTAACTTCAATTATATCAAATCTATTTTCTTTAAGCGCATTAATCACATCGTTTTGTCTATCCTTTATAATCCCTGAGGATATGAAATAACCATCCTCATTTAAGAAGTTCTTAACATCAGGAGCAAGAAGCATAATTACATCTGCAATTATATTTGCAACTACTATATCTGCTTTACCTTCTACCACATCCATTAAATTTCCGTGTTTTATTTCTATGTTATCCAAATGGTTGTACTCCACATTTTGCTTTGCAGAAGTTACTGCTACAGTATCCAAATCAACACCTACGGCTTTTTTAGCATTTAATTTAGCTGCTGCTATAGCCAATATACCTGATCCAGTACCAATGTCAAATACAGTTGAATCTTCTTCAACATATCTCTCTAATGCTTGCAGACACATTCTTGTAGTTTCATGTGTACCAGTACCGAAAGCCATACCAGGATCAAGCTCAACTAATAATTCATAATCCTTTTTGTTATACTCTTCCCAAATAGGCTTAATTACTATTCTACTTCCAACTCTAGTTGGTTTATAATACTTCTTCCAATTGTTTTCCCAATCTGTTTCATTAACCTTAGATACAGTTACTAAACCTTGACCCTTATCTATGCCAAACTGCCCTAAATTAGCAACGCTTTCCTTTATATAATCAATGTATTCATTGAAATTGTCTTCTTCTTTATAATAGCCTTTAACTATAGCTCCCTCTTTTACTATTAGAAGAGTTTCGTCAAAATAATCCCAATCAGTTGTATTTTTTTTCTTAAATTCTATATCTTGAGGATCATCTATAGCAACTCCCTTTACAGGGGTGTTATATAAAATACCTGTTACTGCTTCCACTGCTTCACTGCTTGTTATTATATTAACCTCTAACCATTCCTTATCCATGTGTAAAACCTCCAACACTTATATAAACTATTTTTATTCATATAAAGAATTATTTCCAAAACTTCATAATCTAATGAACATATATATAATATATTAATGTAGAATAAAATGCAATTAATCATAGTAGCTGGGGGCGAAAAATGAAAATTTCTGATATTCAGCTTGGAATAATTTCAATACCATTAAAAAAACCTTTTAAAACAGCCTTAAGAACAGTAGATAAAATTAACGATGTAATAGTAAAAATTATAACTGACACTGGTAATATAGGCTATGGAGAGGCTCCTCCTACTGCAGTAATAACCGGTGAAACTATAGGTTCCATAACCGCTGCAATTAATAACCATATTAAACCAAGCATAATAGGCATGGATATATCATACCTAGAGGAAATAATGTATAAACTTCATTCTTGTATTTATAACAATACAAGCGCAAAAGCTGCTGTAGATATTGCTATCTACGATTTATTTGGTCAACTATATAAGCTGCCTGTATATAGTCTTCTCGGTGGGAGGAGCAAAAAGTTAACTACAGATATCACTATAAGCGTGAACTCTCCTGAACAAATGGCTAAAGACAGCCTTGAAGCTGTTAACAATGGGTATGATACTCTTAAAATAAAAGTTGGAAAGGATTCCTCTCTTGATATACAAAGAATAAAAGAAATAAGAAAGGCTGTAGGCTGCACAACAACAATAAGATTAGATGCTAATCAAGCCTGGAAGCCTAAAGAGGCCATTTCTATTATTAAAAAAATGGAGGATTCAGATCTAAAATTAGAACTTGTAGAGCAGCCAGTTATAAAATCAGATTTAGAAGGGTTAAAATATGTTACAGATAGCGTATCTACGCCTATCATGGCAGATGAAAGTGTTTTTTCTGCCATGGATGCTTTAAAAATTATGCAAATGAGAGCGGCTGATTTAATAAATATAAAGCTTATGAAAACTGGAGGGCTTTATAATGCCCTAAAAATATGCTCTTTAGCAGAAATATACGGTATGGAATGTATGATTGGCTGTATGCTGGAGGGAAAAATAAGCGTCACTGCTGCTGCACATTTAGCCAATGTAAAAAAAATCATTGCTAAAATTGATTTAGATGGCCCTAACCTGTGCAACGAAGACCTAATTACTGGTGGTGCTATCTTTGACGACTCTAAAATTACTCTCTCTGGTGCTTCTGGTTTTGGATTCATATGTATTAAAAATTTTCAGCAAATAAATTAATTATCAATAACGTAAAAAGGCAGACCATTATGGAAGTCCGCCTTTTTATATTATTCAACAACTATTTACTTAACAGATGAGAAGCTATTATCGCTCCAATAGTAAATACAAGTATTGCCACAACTATAAGAATTCCTCTGGTACTGCCTATGTTAAAGGTCCATCCTACTCCAAATCTTTTTTCAACAACTACAGCCGGATCATTGGGGTTATAATATATTTGTCCAAGTATCCAGAACTGATCATCATTTCTATCTATAATATCTGTCTCCATTTTATCATTTGGGGATTTAATTCTGCTGCCACCTTGACCAAATCTTACAATAGGAATGATTATTATCATAACCATAGCTATAGTATAAATACCTGATACTAGTGAAATTATTTTGCCGCTAACTTTAATAACCTGCAGCATGGCTAAATTATTAAAAGCAAGCAGTAAACTATTCAGTATTGCTAGGATGATACAACATTTTGCCCAAGCATTTCTGAAAACTCTATTCTTTTTTATAGACTCCTCTGGATTAGATGAACTAATTTGCTGCTTTGACCAACCTATAGTTTTATATGAAAGAAAAATAACAATTATCATAACTGTTTGTGCCAGCGGCATTTGAAATATTAATCCATAGGACTTATGCTGCCATATTGTTGCATTACCAGCTATATCCCATTTTGTTGATACCTCATTAGGTATGTTACCGTAAGAAACAATACCTACTATAATATTTATAATAACAATAGCTGCTGGAATCAAAAACCACCAAGGAGATATTAATATATTCTTTTCTTTAGAAAATTTAGTATCTATTACTACCACTGACTTCTTACCAACTCCCCATTGTTTTTCCATTTTAAGTTTTTTCACCTTTTTATAAGCTATAAGATATGGTATGCATGTAACTGCGATAAACACAAAAACACCAGCCACTAAAATAAATGGGTTGTTTAGATAAATATTAATAATCACGTAGAGTATTAAGCTAGGCAAACCAATCAATATATTATGGAGAATATATTGTTTATTTATATTTCTTACTTCTTCACTTTTTGCTTCACTCTCTGGTATTCGAACACCAAAGCAAAGCTCTTTTCTAGTGAATTGAGGCATCAAAATTTGCAATATTAATATAAAAATTAGCGAGGAGGTTACTGCTCCTACCTCAATAACAGAATTATTCATCGTTTTTCACCCCTTAAATAGCCACACTATTTTATGTATTTACTATATAATTCACTACATAAATTTAAAAATTCTTCTTTACCAAGACCTCTGCAATAAGCCTCCGCAATTATATAATTTAAATCTTCCTCCAACTCAGCTTTATAGTTCTCACTTAAACTTAGTGCGCTGCTATTTATTATAGCGCCTTTCCTTCTATCAATGGTAAGGAAACCATCTGCTTTAAGCAAATTGTATGCCTTGTTAACAGTATGAAGGTTAATTCCTATATCTTCAGCCATTTGACGTACTGAAGGGAGACTCTCTTCAGGCTGTAGTTCTCCCAGAGCTATGCCTTGAATTATTTGCCTTTTTAATTGAATATAAATTGGTGTATCTGATTCAAAATCTATTTGTATTAACAATTGAAAATCCCCCTTTCAAAATATATTTGTTATATACAATATATAACAAATATAAATATTCTTCAATAGCTAATAAAAAATAATAGAGTCTTGAAATATCTGCATCTTTAATAAGCTGCAAATATCCCAAGACTCATTTCATTTAGTATTCACTGCTGCCTTGAGTGTATGCCATGCTAATACAGCACATTTTACCCTTGCCGGCATAGTTGAAATATTTTTTAATATTACTGCATCCTCTAGTTTTTCTAAATCAGCTTCATCTGTAATTTCCTTTTTAATCATACCAATAAAAATATCAACCAGCTTTAAAGCTTCTTCTTTAGATTTGCCTTTTATTAAGTCAATCATCATAGAAGTTGAAGCCTGAGAAATTGCACATCCACTTCCTTGAAAGGCTGCGTCTTCTATCATTTCTCCATTAAATTTAAGAGAGAGGATTATATCATCTCCGCAGCTTGGATTATGCCCTCTTTCACTGCAGTCTGCATGGTGAATTTTTCTTTTATTATGACCGCTTTGGTTGTGTTCCATTATTAGTTCCGAATAAATTGCACTAAGCTGTTCCATATCCTAACCACTTCCTTACCCCTTCAATACTCTCGATAAATTTATCAATTTCTTCTTTTGTATTATAAAAATAAAAGCTGGCTCTACATGAAGCAGGAATATTTAAATATTTCATTAAAGGCTGTGCACAATGATGGCCTGCTCTTATAGCTACCCCATAAGCATCAACTATGCTGGATACATCATGCGGATGAACACCTTCAATATTAAAAGAAATTATTCCTCCTTTTTGTTCAGTACTTGTAGGACCATATATTGTTACATAAGGCACTTCAGCTAATCTTGATAAGGCATAAGCTGTTATTTCTTTCTCTGTTTTTGTAATTTCCTCCATACCTATATTGTTGATGTAATCAATAGCTGCTGACAGCCCGACTGCTCCCTCTACATTCTGAGTTCCTGCTTCGAATTTAAAAGGTAATTCTGCAAAGGTAGAACTCTGCTCTGTCACATATTCAATCATATCTCCTCCCCTGAGGAAAGGCGGCATCTTATCTAATATTTCTTCCTTACCATATAATACACCTATCCCCATAGGTCCAAGCATTTTATGAGCCGAAAATACTAGGAAATCAGCATCTAAATCTGTCACATCAACCTTCATATGAGGAACACTCTGCGCTCCATCTACTACTACCACAGCACCTTTACTATGCGCGTATTGAGCCACTTCTTTTACCGGATTTATAACTCCCAAAACATTAGACATTTGAGCCAAACTTACTAGCTTAGTTCTATTAGTGATCTTACTTTTCACTTCATCAAGTGATAATGTTCCATCCTCTTTCAAATATATATATTTAAGAACAGCTCCTTTAGCACTAGCTATCATCTGCCATGGAAGAATATTGCTATGATGCTCTGAAATCAAGACCACAATTTCGTCTTCCTTATCAATAAAGTTCATCCCATAGGAAAAAGCTATTAGATTCAAGGCTTCCGTAGCATTTTTTGTAAAGATTATTTCCTTTGATTTTTTGGCTCCGATGAAATTTCTTACCTTATCCCTTGCACCTTCATAAACCTCCGTTGCCATAACACTTAAATAATGAGCCCCTCTATGAGGATTTCCATTAAATTTTTTATTGTAGTCTTCCATAGCATTTAATACCTGCAGTGGTTTTTGAGTTGTAGCCGCATTATCTAAATAGATTAAACTCTTCTCTCCAATCTTCCTATCCAATATCGGAAAATCCTTTTTAATATTATATATGTGCATATTTCTCACCTACAATTCTTCTTTCCAATTCTTCATGTATGCTATTCCTCAGGTCTTCAAAGGGAACTTTATCAATTATAGGACTAAAAGATGCCTCGATAGCTAGTTTTTTAGATTCTTTTTCACTTAGTCCTCTACTCATTAAGTAAAATAATTTATCTTCATTCATTTGACCAGCACTTGCAGCATGCTCACCTTCCACATCATCTTCTTCACATAAAAGCATTGGCACGGAATCAGCCTTCACAGTTTTGTCTAACAATAATACATCTTCATTCTGAGCACCTTTTGATTTTACAGCCCCACGTTTGAAATCTATATTTCCTCTAAATACTTTTTTTGCCTCATCCTTTAGCACACCTTTTATTTCCATAACACTGTCAGTCCTTCTTCCCCTATGTGTCATAGTATAGGAAAGATCTTGAACTCGCTTACCGTCTATCATGTAAGCGGAATAAATCTGCGATGAACCTAAATCTTCATTTAAATTTGTAATATAACTTGTAACACCAACCTTACTTCCAATTTGTATATCTACCCAATTTACTTTAGCATTTCTTCCAACATAAGCCATGTTAGAATCAAAATGGTATGCCGTATTATTAAGTCTTTGAACTTTAATAATAGTAACCTCAGAATTTTCCTTTGCGATAATTTTAGTTATACCATTATGAAACACATTGTTTTCTTCCCGTCCATTATAGTCAATAACCAAAGTTACTTTACTTCCTTCTTCAGCGATTATTACATTATTATCCACTACTACTGGATTATCTTCATCCATGTTAAATTCTAGTCTAATAGCTTCTTTCAATTTTAGATTTCTAGGAATAATAGCAATAACTCCTGAATTGTAATTTTCCTCAGCTAATTGAACTAAAGTGTCATTTACTCCATATGTGTCTTTTATATCTCCACACTTTTGTGTAATCCTGCTATTTGTTTTTTCTACAATTGCCTCTTCTTTGGCATCATCATCAATATACAAAAATTCTTTATTATATTCCTTAATTAAAGGTAATTGAAATTCTTTTAATTCAAAGTAATTTACCTTTAAATGCTTCCAGGTTGGAACTGCAATTGAATTCAGTTTTTCCATGTAAATTCCTCCTTTATCCTATAGTCCCCTCCAGCTCAAGCTTAATAAGATTATTCATCTCAACCGCATACTCTAATGGTAATTCTTTTGAAATAGGTTCAACAAATCCTCTAACAATCATTGCCTTAGCTTCTTCTTCGCTAATGCCCCTGCTCATCAAGTAAAAAATCGCCTCATCACTTATCCTTCCTATCTTAGCCTCATGTCCAACATCAATATTGTCATTGGAAAGACTTATAGTTGGTATAGTGTCTGATTTCGACTTATTATCCAGCATAAGAGATTCACAGGATACTGTTGACTTACAATGGTGAGCATTAGGTGAAGCAGTTAAAAGTCCTCTATAAACAGCAACTCCTCCATCCTTCGATATAGATTTTGAATTAATAGTAGAGGTAGTATAGGGAGCTGCGTGTACAACCTTTGAGCCTGTATCTAAATGCTGACCCTTTCCCGCAAAGGTTATGCCGGTAAATTCCGATTTTGCTCCCTCTCCTCTAAGAATGCTCATAGGGTATAGCATAGATACTTTTGAACCAAATGAACCAGATACCCATTCTATATGACCATTTTTATCTACAACAGCTCTTTTTGTGTTAAGGTTATACATATTTCTTGACCAATTTTCAATAGTGCTGTATCTTAGCTTTGCTCCTTCTTTTACGAATAACTCAACACAGCCTGCATGTAGATTATTAACATAGTATTTAGGTGCAGAACATCCTTCGATGTAATGTATGCTGGCTCCCTCTTCTACTATAATTAAGGTATGCTCAAATTGTCCTGCTCCAGGTGCATTTAACCTAAAATATGATTGAATAGGTATATCCACCTTCACTCCTTTAGGTACATATACAAAAGATCCTCCTGACCAAACAGCTCCGTGCAGAGCAGCAAATTTATGATCTGAAGGAGGCACTAATTTCATAAAATACGCTTTAACTAGCTCTTCATACTCCTTAACTGCTGTTTCCATATCTATATAAATTACACCCTGCTCTGTAAGTTCTTTACTGACATTATGGTATACTACCTCCGAATCATACTGCGCTCCCACGCCAGCTAAGGATTCCTGTTCTGCTTTAGGTATACCAAGTAAATCAAAGGTGCTTTTTATATCCTGAGGTATATCACTCCAGCTGTGTTTCATATCTGTTTCAGGTTTAATGTAAGTTACTATGTTTTCAACATTTAGGTCAGTCAAATCTGGTCCCCAGCTAGGCATAGATGTATTATTATAAACCTCAAGAGATTTTAGTCTAAATTCTCTCATCCAAGCTGGTTCATCCTTCTCTCTAGAAATTTCCTCTATTATTTCTCTAGTCAATCCCTTTTCTGTTTTATAGCTAAAATTAAATTTATTTTTAATATCATAAATACTTCTTTCGATATCCTCTAAATGAGTTTTCTTTTTCTCCATTTCATTTCCCCCTCTATTGGAGACTTGCTCTTATGGCATCATATCCATTTCTTTCAATCTCTTCTGCTAAGGACATATCTCCTGTTTCTACAATTTTTCCATCCATCAGCACATGCACATAGTCCGGTTTTAAATAATCTAATATTCGATTGTGATGTGTAATGATTATTATGGAGTTATTTTCATTTGCTAATTTTTTAACCCCTTCAGCCACTATCTTTACTGCATCTACATCCAGTCCTGAATCAGTCTCATCTAGAATTGCTAATTTAGGTTCTAAAACCGCCATCTGAAGAATTTCATTCTTTTTCTTCTCGCCGCCTGAAAAACCTAAATTTAAATATCTTAAAGCATATTTATCTTCCATTTGAAGTAAATCCATTTTTTCCTTTAGAAATTTTTTAAATAATAAAACTCCTTGCTTTTTTCCTGACACTGCAGTTTTAGCTGTTCTTAAAAAATTCTCAACAGTTAAGCCCGGGATTTCTTCTGGATATTGAAATGATAGAAATATACCTTTTCTTGCTCGCTCATCAACCTTTGCTTCATTTATCAATTCTCCATCAAAGAAAATCTGCCCATCTTCAATTTTGTACCTTGGATGACCCATTAATGTATTAGCAAGAGTAGATTTACCAGCTCCATTAGGACCCATAATAGCATGTATTTCTCCCAAGCCTATTTCAAGATTTAATCCTTTTAGAATTTGTTTATCTTCAACTTTTGTTTTTAGATTATTTATTCTTAATAAATTATTAGCCATTGTTATCTCTCCTTATAATTTTAATGTTGAGCATTTCACTCTGGATTAAAATTAAAAAAATTCACTTTGTTTTATATCAGACTATTTTACTCTGGTTTCTTATATTATTATATTAATCCTTTATCAAAAAATAATCAATAACAATTATTAAAAAAGAAAGTTTTTCTATAAATTAGAAAAACCTTCTTTTTTAATGTTATTTTATAATATTTCAATGATTCTTGGTTTCATAACTGCATTGTTTATATCTATTAAAGCAATACTTGTAGGAAGCTTGAACCTTCTTGGACCAGCACTGCCTGGATTTAAAAATAATACTTCTTCCTTATAGGATATAGATGGTTTATGAGAATGTCCATATACTACCACATGAAACCCAGAAGCTGCAGGATCTAAATCTAATGTATCCACATCATGCAAAACATAAATTAGCTTATCTCCTATTTCAACAACCTCATTTAAGTGAACCTGTTGCGCCCATTCCTCCTTATCACAATTTCCACGTACATAAACTACAGGTGCTTCCTTTTCAAGTTCTTTAATAATCTTCATATTACCAATGTCTCCCGCATGAATTATCAAGTCTGCTCCTTTTAATGCAAGGACTGCTTCCTCTCTTAGCAATCCATGGGTATCAGAAATAACGCCTATTATAAAGTCTTTCATTTCAAATCCACCTCAAATAAAAGTCTAACAAATATATCTATCTCTTTAGTAGTTCTCTTGGTATATGACAGTAACCTGTGGGGTTTTTTTCAAGATATTTCTGATGATATTCCTCTGCATTATAAAAATTTTTCAGAAAATCTATTTCAGTTACAATCGGTTTATCATATTTTTGTTGTTCTTCTTCTCTTGATTTTAATATACAAGGTAAATCACTTTCATCCTTATAATAAATACCTGTCCTATATTGGGTACCTATATCATGCCCCTGTCTATTTAGTATAGTTGGATCTACTACTTTCCAATAAGCCCTCAATAATTCAGTAAGGCTTACTTTATTTTCTTCATAGGTAATATAACATGCTTCTGCAAATCCCGTATTTTTGCTACAAACTGCTTCGTAAGTAGGATTCTCTGTATTACCGTTCGCATATCCAACTTTAGTATTCATTACTCCATCAATTAAATTAAAATATGCCTCAACGCCCCAAAAACATCCTCCAGCGAAAACTATATCCTTCATATTTCACACCTCTTCTTTACATTTATCTATTAAATATTATCTTTAAATTCTATAAAGATAACAATATCAAATTTTTACTTCTTTCCACTTACCTTGATTTTGCTTGATAGTTTTTCTAAATCCATAAGAATATTACCTCCACTTTAATAATCCTATATATTATACCCGCAATACTATCGATTTATATGTGATTTCACCTTGAGAAAAAGCTAAAAAAAGAATAAATAAAATGCAATGACCAAAGTTCATCATTAAACTTTGGTCATTAATTATTTTTAATGTTTTTTTCTTTTTATCCACTTCTTACTAACTGTATTGACAAAATAATTTAAACTATTAGAGTAAATCTTCACGCCTTTCTTCATCAGTAGCATATAAGCAGCAATAGAAAGAATCCCATTAATTAATATCAATAGTATAAAACCTGAATATAAGCCTAAATTAAGCAATACCAATAAGAAAGCCGCCAGCCCAAAAATAATCAGTGTAACAATCATCTGAATGCCCACATTTAGATTTTGTTTTACTGCCTTTGTTTCATCATCCCATTCTAAAGAAGGAAAATTAATATCTACAAACAAAGCAAAGGCATTAGAAGCTGTTATTCCTAAACTACTTGTCAGAAGCACCATCAACACAAATATTGGACTAATCTTAAAGATTATGATAGCCATAACAGCTAATACTATTAATGAAAAATAACTCAAAAACAAGCCAGGAATAAGTTTTCCTAAAACCTGTGTTTTAAAAGGAACAGGAATGAATCTGCTAATAAAAAAGTTCTTCCCTTCCCTTGAAACAGCTGTAGCTGAAACCATATTAAATGAGCTCAATTCAATACATACCACTGTTGCAACACCCAATATCACAGAGTTTGCAGGAATAGCAATGAAATGTCCTCTAGCTGAAATTACATATATTGTCACCATTAACGGAGGAAAAAGTACACTTCCAAAAACACAGTTTAAAAGATATGCCGGAGTCCTGTATAATGCTTTCCACTCGTTAATTGCAAATGAAATCAATTGAGGACGTTTTACTGAATGTCTGCCAATTTCTTCACTTGAAACTTGCTTTCCACTGGAACCACTTTGGGTTAATCCCACTACCCCTTTTAAATATAAACCTTCTGCTATAATAATAAATATAATTACTGCAGCAGCACTAACTAAAATGAATATTATTAAATCTATTAATCCCTCTGAAGAAGTATTATTTAAAAGACTTGAGGCAGCTATTCTACAGCTTGGAAAAGTCATAGTCACTTTATCAATTAAATCTTTGCTATTTGCTATGGATTCTATACTTCCAGCGCTCAAAAATTTCATTGCTAGGTTTATGCCAATGGCAAAGGCAATAGCCAGCATACCTGACACGATTTTAATTCTATCCTTATTTCTAAAAAACTTTCCAAAAGCCATAATTACTATACTGATAAGTGAACATATTACATTGGGTATAACAGGCAGTGTAATATATACAATTAATGCATAAATCCAATAGGTCACAGTACCAATTTTCACACCAAAAGCTATAAGAACCGGGAGAAATGTAATTGCCTCCACAAAATATTGAAATATAGTTACTAAAATAAACTTAGCTCCCAAAATAGCATAAGGTCTTAAAGGCATGGTTAATAAATGTACCGTATCATCTACAAAATAGTATATACTGATAACATAAAGGATTCCAAAAATAATCATTGCCATGCTTGCCGAAACCAATGATCCAGCTAATATAGCACCCTCTAAATGAAGTTTTTCAAATATGCCATAGGATTGTATAAGCCCAAGGGTACTACTTGCAATTATGGGTATAAAGGCTATGATTAAAATTAAAATATTTAAACTACTTTTCTTATTTCTTGAAGATTTGAAGGGGTTTCCTCCATTCTTTAAAAGTACTTTAGTCAGCATAAAAAACTTACTCATTTTCTGTCATCTCCAAAAATATTTTTTCAAGTGATTCATTTGTTTTGAAGTGTTCCTTTAATTCTTCTAAGGTACCTGAAAATATTATTTTTCCCTTATTAATGATAGCAACCTTATCACATAACTTTTCTGCAACTTCAAGTACATGAGTTGAAAAGAAAACAGTTTTTCCGTTGTCGGCATGTTCTCTCATCATCTGTTTTAATGTAAAAGATGCTTTTGGATCTAGTCCAGTCATAGGTTCATCTAATATCCAAACAGAAGGTTCATGAATTAAAACTCCCATGATAACAATTTTTTGTCTCATTCCATGAGAGTAACTCTGTATTTTATCATTTAAGGCTTCCTTCATTTCAAATCTGCTGCTCAAGCTTTCGATTTTATCTTTTCTAGATGAAACAGGTACATCATATACATCCGCCATAAAGTTTAAATATTCTAATCCTGTTAGTCTCAAAAACATATCCGGACTATCCGGAACATATCCAAATTGCTGTTTTGATTTTAGAGGATCCTTAACTACATCAACACCATTTATCTTTATATTTCCGATGTCAGGTTGAATAATTCCTGTTATCATCTTCATGGTAGTAGTCTTTCCAGCACCATTATGACCTATAAATCCAAAAATTTCTCCATCATTAATAGTTAAATCAATGTTATCTACTGCCTTCTTAGTTCCATTATAGCTTTTACTTACATTATTTAACTGAATCATTTTATCACTCTCCGCATAACATTTTGTAAAAATAATATATAAGGCTATCTATAAATTAATTATAACACATATTTGTTATATAATAAATATAACAAATATAATATTTTTATAACAATAAAGGCTATGCCCTTATAAGTATTATTAGGGTATAGCCTTTCACTTATTCTAATCTTTTAGATCTTGCAGGTTTGATAGATAATTTACAAATTGTTTTGCAGTTCTTCCTGAGCGGCCTTTTTGAGAAAGTTCCCACTTAATGGCTTCTTGTCTTAAAGTATCTGCAGGTATATTCAGATTATGCTTTTCAGCAATTCTCTCTACCATTGCTAAATATTCATTTTGATTTGGAGTAATAAATGTAAGAGTGATTCCAAATCTATCTGAAAGAGAAAGCTTCTCATTTACAGTATCTGATTCATGTATTTCTTCCGCAGTTGCATTTTTTGCTCTATCAGCCCAGGTTTCCTTTATTAAATGTCTCCTGTTTGAAGTTGCATATATAAGCACATTATCTGGTGTCTGTTCTATGCCTCCATCTAAGATAGATTTCATTTGTTTGTACTCTATTTCTCCTTCTTCAAAGGATAAATCGTCAATAAATAAAATAAATTTCTTACCTCTTTGCTTTAATTCATCTAAAATCTCTGGAAGACTTAATAGCTGAGTTTTTGTGATTTCCAATAGACGTAGTCCTTCACTATGATACCTATTTATTAAAGCCTTTATGGAGGATGATTTACCTGTACCCCTTGCACCTACTAGTAGAACATTATTAGCTTGGTGCCCCTTTATAAATGCTTCAGTATTGTTTATAAGCGTTTCTTTTTGATATTGGTATCCTACTATATCATCAAATTGAATCGGATCATAGTTTTTAACTCCAATTAATCCATTTTTGTCATTCCAGCGAAAGGCAATGTGATTTGCTATTTCTCCGCTGCCAAACTTGAAATAATAATTTATTACCTTGTCTGCTAGAGCTTGTACAGTATCAACCTGAAGCAACTCTTCTTTATAAGTATCATATTCCTTTAAATTTACCGCACTGGATGTGGGACTATAATCATTCAAAAGATTTGGCGCACTTAATAACTCCCTGATATCATCAAAATTTAAATCCATAAATGCTTTAATTATCTCTAAATCATTTATGGCTATATTATATAGACTGCTTCCTATATTTTTACCGTATTTTTCACAAGTTAAACTAAAAAAATTCTTACTGGTTATTAAAAGATTTATGGTATAAGCCTTATGAAGTTTACCTTTAAGTCCTAAAGTTTCAGACTGCTTCAATAAATTAAAACTATATTCATAATATAATTTATTAATTTCATTTATTTCAGCCTCACTGCTTATGGCACATACAAGTCTCTTGATCGATGCTACAATTGGATCATTTAATAAATCTCTGTATACCATTAATCGATCTAATTTTAATGATAAACTACTATAACATTCCTTTGATATTGACATAAAAGTCCCTGCCTTTCTCATTAGTGATACTACCACTCCTTAGTGTTGTATGACTTCTCCTATTGTATAGATAATATCATAAAATCAATGTATATTTCACCACCTAGTAAACTTTTTTTTAAATTTATATATTTAACTACTAGCATCAAACCATAAAATGGTATAATAATACCAAAAGTACGTGATACATTAATTACCCCATGATTAAATAGACTGCTTGGGTTTATTCATAGTGTCACTAAGTTTATAAACTCTGAAAGTAGGTATGATTATGAAAAAGATTATTTTTATCCCTCTGTTAATTGTTATTGCAATAATACTTCCTTTAGGTTGTACTAAATCACAAACGCCTAAGGATGCATTTGAAGCTTATCTAAATGCATGGAACAAAAGTAATTTCGAAGCTATGTATAACAATATAAGCGAAGAGAATAAAAAGAACATTAAAAAGGATGACTTTATTAAAAAATACATCAATATTTATAATGGTATTGAGGTATCAAAATTATCAGTAAAAGCTACATACCCAAGTAGTTATAAAACAGATAAAGAAGGCAAAATCTCTATCCCTTATACCGTAAGCATGGAAACTGCTGCTGGTACAATTAAATTTACCAGCACAGCCTTTCTAAAGCAGGATAGTACGAACAAGGAAAAAGTTTGGCATGTAATATGGAGTAATAAAATGATTTTTCCTGATTTATCTGATGACGATAAAGTTAGAATAGCAAAAAAGCCTGGTTTAAGAGGCCAAATATTAGATCGAAATGGTGTAGCCCTTGCTGCCAATGGCTCTGCTGCTGAAATAGGAATAGTTCCAGCTAAGCTTGGAACAGATGCTGAAAACTCCAAAAATCAGATTTCCCAGATTTTAAATATTACTGTGGACCAAATAAATAAAAAGCTTACGGCCTCCTATGTTAAATCTGATATGTATGTTCCAATAGATGTTATATCAAAAAATAATACAGATAAACTTACAAAGCTTTCATCCATTCCAGGTGTAGCTATACATGACAAGGATTCAAGAGTGTACCCTCTAATGGCAAAGGCTGCTCATTTGATTGGTTATGTTCAAAAAGTTACCTCAGATGATTTGAAAAACCTTAAAGGTGAGGGTTATAGCACTGACGACTATATAGGTAAGGCAGGTCTTGAAAGGATATACGAAAAAACGCTAAGGGCCACTAACGGAGCAGAGATATATATTGTGGACAGTAAGGGAAATAAAAAGAAAACCATTGCTAAAAAAGATCCTAAAAATGGAACTGATCTGAAGCTTACTATTGATTCAAATATCCAAGCTTCGATATTCGATCAGCTAAACAATGAACCTGGAACAGGCGTGGTTCTACAGCCAAAAACTGGAGAGGTACTAGCATTGGTAAGCAGCCCTTCCTACGATCCAAATGATTTTGTATTAGGTATGTCAAATGCAGAATGGCAGACATTAAATACAGATGCTAATAAACCACTTACTAACCGATTCCAAAAGACCTTTTCACCTGGCTCTACTTTTAAACCAATTACTACAGCTATAGCGTTAAAAACAAATAAACTAACTACAGATTCAACCAAAAATATAACAGGGCTGAAATGGCAGAAGGATAAAAGCTGGGGAAACTATTTTGTTACTAGGGTAGAAGAATACGGCGGACCAGCGAACCTTTTAAATGCATTAGTACATTCAGACAATATTTTCTTCGCCCAAACTGCATTGGATATTGGCAGTGACAATTTAATAAACGAAACTAAAAATTTTGGTATAGGTGAAACCTTACCTTTTGAATATGCGCTTAATGATTCAGTTATTTCTACTAATGGGACTATCAAAAATGATATTCAACTTGCTGACAGCGGATATGGTCAAGGTGAAGTTATGGTTAATCCAGTTCACCTGGCAGACATATATACCTCTTTTGTTAACAATGGTAATATAATAAATCCTTACCTACAATATAAGGATAATCCATCACCATCGGTATGGAAACAAAATGTGTTTTCATCAGATATAGCTAATACGATTTTAGGTGACCTAAGCCAAGTAGTTACTAACAATGAAGGTACAGGACATGAATCATATATGCCAGATATACCTTTGGCCGGTAAAACAGGAACTGCAGAAATCAAGGCTACTCAAGGTGCTTCTAATGGAACCGAAAACGGTTGGTTTGTTGCTGTTAATACTAATAATCCAAAACTCTTAGTTCTATGTATGATAGAAAACGTAAAGGATAAAGGCGGCAGCCATTATGTTGTACCTAAGGTAAAGAATATTTTTAGTCAATATGGTAAATAGAAACTAAAAAGGCTGGAGTCACAATATCTCCAGCTTTTTTAGTTAATTACTTTATAAACGATTTAGATAAATTTTCAGTTAAATTCGTCAAATCATCCTTCATGATTATTTTTTGCAAGCTAGCTAAAATATCTTCCTTATCTGATTGCTGTATAGTATCAGCATTTTCTATTTTTTCTCTAAGTTTTTCAATTTCGTTATTTTTATAGTCCAATATTCTTTCATACTTAGCTTCCATCTCTGTCCAACTTCTGTTTAATATATTGATTAATGAAGCCATTTCATCTGAACTTCCAGCTATTCTATTCAGTAATAGAAGATTAAGTGCTAACACTTCAGGTATCTGCTGATGAGAATATCTTAGTTGATGATCAATTTCTCCGTAGCCTTCTTCAAAAATTGTTCTAACTTGAATTTCAGCAATAACCTTTTGATTAGTCGGAAAGGATTCTATCAAATAATGTACTGAACGGTATCCTGATTTTCTGGACTGAATCTGAATATTCAGTTCTTCAAATCTTTCTGTATCATCACCTTCACGCACATTTGCTGTTATTTCAGCCACATTCCAAGTTCGGGTAATAAACTGGTGGATATCCTCCCAGTCTTCCTTAAAAATATGAATAGCTCTGACTCCAATCAGATCATTAATTTGTTCTTTGTAATTTTCCACAGAAAATTTAAATTCATCTCCATATACTTCTCTTCTATTTAGAGTTTTTCTAATAATTTTTTCTATTAAATGCTCAGGCTCCTTAACTCTAGACTTTACAGAATGTATCTTCCTGTGAGTTCTAAGGGTATTGGCAATAAAATCAGCTTGAGTTGCATAAAGATTTCTAAATTTATTAAAATCATTAAAGATATCAATTAAGTCCTGCCACTCTATTCTGTCTTCAGCAAGATTTTTTTCAGTAATATGATATTTAGCCATAAAATTTTCTTTATTAATACTCATTATCCTGATACCACCCTTACACCATGTTCCCCAGCTACAATTGCCTTATCTACCACATTAACAAATAAAGATGTATCAATTACTCCATGTATATTCATTAAGTTACGCTCAAGCTTCTGAATATCCTCTACCTGTTCAAATTTTACATCCATTAGAAAATTACCATTATCACTAACTATAAATCCATCCTTTGCATTGCTGACTCTCATTTCTGGAACACCGCCAAGCTCTTTTACTTTAGTTTCCACATAAGAAAGTGAATCCTTTAGAATTTCCAAAACAACTGGATATTTAAAATCCAATATTTTAACAAACTTACTGTCATCTACAAGTAAAATATATTCCTCGGCCATGGAGGCAATTAATTTTTCTTTTGTGTGAATTCCTCCACCACTTTTTAAAGCATTCAGATTCCCATCCACCTCATCACAGCCGTCAAATGCTATACTTATTTTATCTGCGCTGCTTGTATGTAGTACCTCTATGCCATTTTTAATACAAAGCATTTTTGTACTAATTGATGGAGTTACAACTTTAATCTTAAAACCTTCTTTTATTTTTTCAACCAAATATTCTATAAGATATGCAATAGTGCCGCCGCCTCCAAGACCGATAATTGAGTTTTCCTTAATATATTTTAAAGCCTCTCTGGCACAGCTTTGCTTAATTTCATTCTTATTCAATTCCCTTCCCTCCACAAAATTATATTATTAAATCTATTAAAACCTTACCCAGTGCCTTTCAGCACTGCTTTGTTCTGCTAACTCAATAATTCTAATAGTATTTCTTGCTTGCACTGGAGTAACCTTGAGAGGTTCATTTCCAATAATGGCCTCATATACATTTCTATAAAATTCTCTATAGTCTCCTGGTTCACTTTCAATAGTACCTTTAATATGCAGCCCATTCACCATAGTATTTATATTACCCCATAAAATTTCAGGCTCTTTTCCCCAATTCTCAACATGCTTGGGAAGAACGTCATTTTTTAGATCTTCCTCTTGTATGTCCATTCCGTACTTAATAAAAGATCCCTCCGTTCCATAGATTGTGAAATGAGGACCTGATTCTCTAACTAGCATACCAGCCTTAAGGGTTACCTTCAAATTAGGATAGCTTAAAATCACTTCAAAATTATCTATTGTCTTACCACCTTCTCTTTGTATTCTTAAATCACCAAATACTTCTTGCGGCAGACCAAACAGACATTGTGCTTGGTCAATAAGGTGGGAACCTAAATCATATAGTATGCCAGAGCCAGGAATATCTTTCTCTCTCCAGGCATTTTCTTTGAAGTAATTTCTAAATCTATCATAGTGGACTTCATACTCTACAACATTACCAAGCAGTTTCTCTTTAATTACCTTTTCTACAGTCCTAAAGTCGCTATCCCATCTCCTATTATGGTGAACAGTTAATAATTTATTTTTATCCTTTGCCAGTTTAATTAATTTATCAGCTTCCTCTGAGGTTACTGTAAATGGTTTTTCTACAACAACATTTTTTCCATGTTCTAAAGCTCTGACAGCCAATTCATAATGTACTGTATTGGGAACTGCTAATACAACTAATTGTATTTCCTCATCCTTTAGTATGTCATCAAAATCATCTGTAGTTTTAATCTCTCCGTATTTCTCTTTTAGTTGTCGTATATTCCTTGCGTTACCATCGCATACCTTATATAAATTTAATCCATTTACACTAGTCATAACAGGTGCGTGAAAAACTTTTCCGGCGCCTCCGTAACCTACTAAGCCTACATTAATTATTCTTTCCATTCTGTTCACTCCTTTAAACTAAAATAGTATTTATATTATTCTTATATAGAATATTTAATTTATCTTCTGCTATCTCCTTATCTGTTATTACCGTATGTATCTGTGAAAGTTCCACTATAGACGTAACCCCTATATTATCAAACTTTGAGGATTCAGCTAGTATAATAGTTTTCACTGCCCTTTTGCTCATATTTCTTCCTACTTCAGCTCTCAAAAAATCACTACAGGTAAAACCTAATTTCTCTGAAAAGCCATCCATACCAACAAAAGCTTTGTCCACTGCCACCTGACTTAAACATAATTTGGTTAATGGTCCTACGAAAGCTTCCGCTTCAGATTGAAGCTCTCCTCCCAGCAAAGTTGTTTTTACATTTTTATTATCCTTTAATATCTCAGTTATATACAAAGAATTGGTTATAATATGAACCTTATTCTTATTAGCCAGTTCCTTAGCTAATACTGCATTAGTTGAACCAGCTTCTATTAATATGGTTTCACCATCTGCAACCAGCTTTACTGCCTCTACTGCTATCTTTTTCTTTTCTTCATATCTGAACATAATTCTTGTCTCAATTGAATTTGAAGCAACTTGTGCAGCTCCTCCATGAGTTCTTTTCAATAAACCTTCCTGCTCTAAGGCTGATAAATCTTTTCTAATAGTCACCTCAGAAACACCTAGAGTTAATGCCAATTCTCTCACTGTTACCCTAGGGTGGATTGAAAGCATATTGAAAATTTCGTTTTGTCTTTCATTCAAAACTCAATCACCCTCTTTATTAGATTATTACATAGATACTATATTAATAATATTACTTTATCTTTCACTTATGGTCAATATTAGTTTCGTATGAAACATATGAAACTTTCAAATAAAAAAGACCAAGAATATTTTTCATATAAATATTCTTAGTCTCTACTGCAAAAATTATTATTCTATATTTCAGATTCCGGTTCAAGGTTATGGTTAATTTGGAATCCTCCTTGCTCTAAAAGCACTGCCACTTCATCTGGAGGTAATGGTTTGCTAAAATAGTAACCTTGTATTTTATCACAATTCATCTCTGATAGAACGTTTAGCTGCTCTTGAACTTCTACACCTTCAGCTACTACATCTAAATTCATTTTATGTGCTAACTGAATAATTCCATCAATAATTGATCTCTCATTATTATCTATGGCAATATCATCAATAAAAGACTTATCGATTTTCAGTGTAGAAATAGGCAGCATTCTTAAATAACTTAGAGATGAATATCCCGTACCAAAATCGTCTAAGGCTGATTTAACTCCCATAGCCTTAATTTGGTCAAGTATTTTAACATTATCATTTAAGGACTGCATTAGTACACTTTCTGTTATCTCTAATTCTATATATTCAGGTGACAATTTTAACTCATCAATTACTTCCTTAACTGTTGCTAAAAATGATGGATGCTGAAGTTGAATTGCAGACACATTTACGGCAATATAATCAAACTTATATCCTTTTTGTCTCCATTCAACATTTTGCTTACATGCAGTTTTTAATATCCACTCGCCAATATTAATAATTAATCCAGACTTTTCAGCAATAGGTATAAATTCTGAAGGTGGTACAAATCCCAGTTCCTTACTAAACCATCTTATAAGAGATTCCATTCCAGTAATCTTACCTGTTTTTGCATCTACTTGAACCTGATAAAATAATTTCAATTCATCATTTTCTATTGCTTTCCTTAGACCTCTCTCGATTTCACTGTTTCTTAGCACTTCCTGGTACATTTTTCTACTATAAAATTGATACTTACCTATACCAGTAGCTTTCGCCTTATACATTGCCGTGTCTGCATTTTTTAAAATAATATTTGCCTCTAGCCCATCATAGGGAAATAAGGTTATACCTATGCTGGCAGTAATATAAATCTGTTTTTCATCCACTTCAAAAGGTGAATTAAAAAACTCTAATATCTTGTCAACAAGTATTATAATATCTTTATAACTATCGATATTGGTCTTTAATATTAAAAAGTCATCTCCACCTAGTCTGCATACAGTATCATAATCGGTAACTGTTGACTTTAAAATATTGCCGATACATATTAATAATTTGTCTCCATATTCATGTCCTAATGTATCATTGACTTTTTTAAAGTCGTCTAAATCTATGAATAATACAGCACCCTTCTCACCATCAACTCTTGATTTATTAAGAACCACATTTAACCTATCCATAAATAAGGTTTTATTTGGCAAATTGGTCAAAGAGTCATAGTATGCCATAAAATTGACTTTTTCCTGCATGTTTCGCATTTCGGTAATATCAGACAATGAGCCTGCCATCTTTACAGGGTTACCCTCAATGTCATTTAAAACCTTACCTTTGCCTAATACCCACTTTTTCTCTCCCTCTTTAGTAGTTATTATAAATTCACTTATAAAAAGATCCTTTCTTTTTTGTATATGATCCTTTAAGTCATGAAGAGTTCTATGCTTATGCTCAAGATCTAGGATGGTTCCCCAAATATCCTCCATTTTTAAATCTTCCTTTATTGGATATCCAGATATATCTTCCCACTTACTAGATACAAGAACTCTATTGGTAGCAAAATCCCAATGCCATATTGCATCATTAGCGCCTTCAATGGCAATTTTATATCGTTCCTCACTTTCTCTTAGGAACTCTTGATTTTGCTGCAATTCATCATATTGAGCTTTTAGTTCCTCTTCTGCTGCTGTTAACTGCTCATAAACAGCAGATAATTCTTGATAGCTGTCTTTAAGTTTATTTTCACTAATTTTTCTTCTTGTAATATTCCTTGATAATACTACTATACAACTTATTAGCCCAATAAAAACTGCAAGCGAAACCAAAACTGTTTTCTTATAACTATCATATATGGATATAGGTTCATTAATTATTGTACTATCTGGTGGCACACTGTATAAATTTATTTTATTCCTCACTAATTCCTTATAATCAAACATATACATATTAGGACCTTCCTTAATAACAGGAACCTTGCGGATGTCTTCTCCATTTAATATTCTTTTAGTCAATTCACCAGCAGTTTTACCTTGATAAAAACCATTAGTCATTTTACCGCCAACAGCACCATGACCTAGTAAGAAATCCCAAAACGAATAAATCGGTAAGCCTGTACTATTTAGAATTAGTTCTGCCCCCTTATCCAATGCAATAGGTAAGTTGTCATTATCCCTAACCTGCCCCATATATAAAATTGCAGTATTAACTTTATTTTCATTTGCATAATTTGTTAGCCTATCTAACTTTTCATCCGTAAAGATTACAAAATTAATTCTATCATCGTAATATGGTAATAACTCCTTCAGCTGAGCATAGTTTGCAGTTCCTACAGCAGAACTATCTCCAACTACGATTAAATTTTTAATATTAGGCTGCAATTCCAATATACTCTCTATAGTTGATTTAATATCTATTTCCTCTGCTACACCTGTATAGAGTTTATTATTATCTGTAAGACCATCCTTGTAACCATTTATCCCACAAAAAACCACAGGAGTATTTGGAAATAGCTTATCCCTATATTTCAAAAGATAGTTCAAAGCATCATTGTCAGAACAAATTATTGCATCGAAGTGGATATTTTTATATTTCTCCTTTTGATAATTATACAATTGCTCTATATAATCATTTAATTGAATCTTTTTTGTATCCAGATAGCAGGAGTAAATATCTACATTATCTATATCATTACCTAATACAGACTTTATACCTTTGGCAATATCACTTGTCCATTGGAAGTCCATATCATAGGAATGAATAACAAGTACTTTCTTTTCCTGTATTTCCTTTGCGTATATTTTAGTCCTAATATTAACTGTACATATAAAAAATACCAGGCAAAGAATTAAAAACACTCTAAAAATGTATTGTGGAGTATATGAATGCTTCCCCTTTTTATGCATATACTTAGCACCACCCTTACTAATTCACTTCACAAAGATTATTATTTATATTATCGTAATTATGTACCATTGATTTAATCTATAATTTCATTTTCATATGATTTTATTTTTTGATTTTTCCCTATATTTCGTCATTTTTCTACTAAATTTTGAGTATAATTGCACACATCTATTATATTGTATTTAAAATATATTTTAAAGCTTTACATGAAAATTTATCAATTTACTAATTTAAAATGGTAATATATCTTTAATTTTTAAAAAATGAAAACCTTATCAATCAAAATAATATTACTGCTGCTATTATTGTAGCCCCAAAACCTACCATTACGGGTATAATATTTTTTCTTACCAATTCGTAGGGATGGATATCACAAATGGCAGCCACTGGTGCTACACTCCAAGGAATAATAGTCCCGCCACCAACCCATATGGTTATTATTTGTCCAAGAGCCGCCAATTGTTCTCTTTTTATATGTGTAGCTACTGAAAACACCTGAGATAATGTACCAATTAGAGGAAGCCCCGAAAATCCTGAACCGCCTATTCCTAGTAATGCGCTAATAAAGCCCTGCATTGTTATAGCACTAAATTTAGATAAAGGAAGTTTTTCCGAAATAAATAATCCTAAATCGGCCAAAAATCCACTAGTTTTTACCCCTAAAATTTCACTAGCTGTTTCCTTACTTCCAAGATAGAAAAATGCCCCAATTACTATAATTGGTGAAAACACCTTCATTCCAAACATAAACCCTTCCTTGATATATCTTGTAACCTCACCAAGAGCTGTTCTTATGTGAAACTTAATTATTGCCGCTGCTGCCATAATAAGCACAGAAGTTCCACCTATTAGAGCTGTTGCTTCTCCTCCCTTTAGTTTAAATGCATACATTAATATTACATCAAAAAAGAATATAATCGGCGTAGCTATTCCAATGACTTCAGTCCCAAGGGGAATACTTCCAAGTTCGATTTCATTTTCCTCAGAAACAACATTAATTTGGTTTTTGTCTAGATCTTTCGTCATAATAATATAAGCACATAGTATTGTTACAGATGTCATAACAATCCATAGGGGTAGACTTGCTTTTATTACCTGAAAGGAGTCTTTTACTCCTGCGGTTTTTGAAACTACAGAAGGTGCTGCTTGAATAAAAAAGTCACCAGATAAAGCTGCACCATTCCCAAATAAATTTAAAGCTACCGCTGCCCAAATTGGTGGCAGCCCAACCTTAACTGCAGCCGGTACCATTAAAACTCCAATGAATGCCACTGCAGGTGAAGGCCAAATAAACCAAGAGGTAAACATCATCGTTACCCCAATGACAAAAAAAGAGACTTTACTGCTAGTCATTATTCGTTTCAATGGATTTGTCATTAACTGATCCGCTCCTGCATCACTAAGAGCTTTCGACATTGCGTTTACTAAAGAGATTATAATGATGATTTCAATAAACTCTCTTGCTGAAACAAGAACGGCTCTAAAAATTATTTGTACCATATCTACAAGGCTGCCTGTAGCCATATATCCAATTAACCCTATTCCAAAAATACATGGAAGTACTATATCTTTTTTCATAACCATTATAGATATTATTAATACAATTATGATTATATATATATAATGGAGGATAGTTAGATGGACCATGAGAAGACCTCCTACATAATAAAAATAAAAGCTTATGTTAATATTTTGCCAACATAAGCTTTTTTCATTCTAAGTAATTTGAATCAGTATTTTTTATAAATCTATCTAGTATTTTTCATTCTATATTTTTTTATATAAGCCTGAAAATCCCAAGTATTCAGGAACTCATCCGTACTGTGATATCCGGATTGAAATAATTCTAAACTTGCCTCTTTACTTATGTCAAACTGAGTTGTGTGTATCCCTAATGTTGGAATGCAGATAGTTCTAACAGAATCCTGATCTTTTAGGTATATCTGCTCGTTTCTATCAATCATTGTATTAAATATATCTAATATAAACGAAATAACATCTGTCTTTCCAGTGGCAGTATAACTTAGTTTATCATCTACTAATTTAAAACCAAATGTAGGCCAAGCAGGAATTTTTCTTACATCAAATATCCAGATAGGAAAATTACTTAGAATTCCTCCATCAACGAAATAGCTCACCCCTTTGTTATATTGAAATTTCACAGGCTTAAAATAAAAAGGTATGCTTATACTCATCCTAACAGCCTTTGCAATTTCATACTCCATTGGATCTATACCATACTTAATAAGATCATCTGGAAGAATGATAAGCTCCTGCTTAGTTATATCAGAAGTGATTATCTTTAGGGGGCATTTTCCGCTTTTGGTTATATGCTTAAATTTAGTTTTTCCTTTCTTTTCAAGAAGATTGTTTACCCATTCTTCTATCTTATCTCCTAAATAAATTCCTTTTTCACCAAACAACCCCATCGGCCTTCCTATTATAGGAATGGATTGTACTTTATCTTTATCTAAAAACTTCTTATAATCCACTTTCATCATTATATTTCTTAATTCTTTTCCAGTATAACCTGCTGCTAATAATGAAGCAATTATTGATCCAGCGGAAGTACCTGCTATGTTTTCCCACTCATATCCATTTTCCTCAAGGCAGCATATTGCTCCAACAAAAGCAATTCCTTTTACACCTCCGCCTTCGAATACCATATCAGCTTTCATTTTAACCACCTCACTATATAAATTATGGAACATCCTTTAGAAATTCTACTAAAAGTAAAAAACATATATTTTATTTTTAGAGTACTGTATTATTTTTTCTTATTTGTCCAATATAGATAATAAAAATGACTTTTTCTTTTAGTGGAGGTAATTATGAAATTGTATAAAAATGGTTCTTTTGCACAATTATTATTTTTATTCATATGTTCATTGTTACTAGCTTCATACTTTACATATATTTATATTGATATTTTTTATAGAGAAACCTATGAACATTACTCTTGTTTATTTAAATACTTTTCAAGCATTCTTTGTTTTATATTATCATTATTATTAAAAGATAGAAGCATCAACAAAAGGGACATATTATCTATACAACTTACCCTTTTAATCTCTACTGTTGGAGATTATTATAACGTAATAGCTCATAAATACATTATAGGAGTATTAATGTTCTGCTTAGTGCAGATAATCTATACATACAGACACTGCAGAAAGATAAAAAATGCGATTTGTACAGATATAATTACTTTTTCAGTAATTTTTATACCTGTGCTTTTACTAATTAAGACATTCTACATTGATAGGCCATTATACATTTTTTGTATATACTATGCCAGCATCCTCATAACTAGTCTTTGGTATAGTCTAAAAACACTAAACACTGATTATTTTCCTACAAGAAATAGCTTACTTATCGCTTTAGGAATGATTTTGTTTTTTGCTAGTGATTTTAGTATATTGTTATTTAATTTTCCTAACATGAATAATGTTTATATATTTAATTCTGTGACTGTCAGCACATTTTCAGGGATTATGATATGGGCGTTGTATCTTCCGTCCCAGCTTCTTCTATGCCTTAGCTCTTACAAATTCAGAGAATCCTAATAAAAAGAAGTCTAAAGTACGTTTACTGCGTTTCATTTCACCAAGTAATTACCATACAGTAAAGAAGACCGATTAACACCTGAAGTATTAATCGGCCTTTTACTATGCATTAATTAAAATACTAGTAACTATAGCTCCCCAGAAAGAAAATGATCCTAAGAATATATATGCTACCCATATTAATATTCTTTTTCTCATATTTATTACTAGTCCGTTCTTTCTTTGCTCTAAAAACTTCATTATTGAAAGAATCAATGCAGCTAACAGTAAAACAAACGATAAAGTGTATCCTATTGTTATTGATACAAAACTATCACCAGCAATAGGGGTATTATTAATCACTATAGACAATATAAGAAATATTACTGATATTAAAATTATCAATCTTGGTTTTATTCTTATCATAATTCTCCTCCCACTATAAATATTTATACTACAATTTTACCATATTTATCCATAGATAAATAATTATTCAGAATATTTTATTGTTAATATTTGTTATTTATTCATCAGACGCTTACTTTATCTTCTTTCCATATCTCGGCTAGATATACACCCTTGTTTTGTTACTTTATTAATTTAACAATGTTTTTTTAATAATTTATCATAGTTTATTGTACTATTTTTGATATAATGTTATAATTAATAACAAAACATTATAAATGTAAATAAAACATTACGATAATTAATATAACATTATAATATTTATACATAATTTCAAATTTACTAATTAATGGAGATGATAAAATGAATTTATATCTATCGTACTTAATTAACAAAAGGTTAAAAGCACATTCAGAAATGGTATTTGAGGGCATTTCTCGTGGACGTAAAAAGGCTCTTGAAAATTGGTTCATGGATATTTGGGTACAATTAGAGCTAACAAGAGATACAATCCTTGCTTACCTTGATGAAAAAGAACTAAACTATGAAGAAATGATTGAAATTTTAAGAGAAAAACTTGACCAGTTTGAAGATATTTGCGAACTCTTTATAATTAATCAAGAAGGTAAAGTAAATATATCCACTTGTGATGCGCATATTGGAAGGGACATGAGTCATCTTGCAAATTATAAGAGAGGTTTATCTGGAGAACCATTAATGTATGGTCCATATATTGACAAGGATACTTTAGATATTGATAATTCAGATAAAAAATTCTCTGACGAAATAACATTGATGTTTTCTCTACCTTACGAAAATAAACACAATGGAAGAAAACCTATCCTGTGCGCAAGAGTTTTAAATGATGTTATGAGTGATGTTATACAGGATGAAGATACTCATATATATAAGGAATCCGGAGATAATTACTTATTTATGGTGAAGTCCAACAGAGGTATAGCACCAGGAACTGCAATATCCAGAAGCCGATTCGAGGATAATACCTTTACCTTAGGAGATAACCTTAAGGATGGTGTAAGAACTAAAAAATGGGGAGTTGTAAAGATTAAAAATCATACAGAGTTTGAAATTATTTTTAACGACCCTGCAACTCAATCACTACATCCTGGTGTACAAAAAACAATTCAAAAAGGTGAAAACCTTGATTGTTGGCCAGGCTATCCTGACTACAGACATATAATGGTTGGAGGTAAAGGAACTTTAATAAATCCTCCATTCTGCGACGAGACTTGGGGCATGATGTGTGAAGGAGATATTGCAGAAATATATAATTTTAGAAGTATAAATTTAAAAATACCAACCTTTATATCTGGTATATCCGGAGCATTGTTATTAGGCAATTATTTTCTGTCATCATTAAATATTGGTTTTGATATTTGGAGACTGATAGGAATTTGGTTAATTACCACACTTACTTCTATCTTTATTACAAAAAAGCTTATTGTAACGCCTTTGAATAGTACAATTAATATTTTGCAGGAAATTGCAGAAGGTGAAGGCGATTTAACCATGAGAGTTGATAAACTTTCTAACGATGAAATCGGTGAATTATCTCGTTGGTTTAACAAGTTTATTAATAACCAAATGTCACTAATAAAACGTGTTGGTAGCGCTGCAAAAGATTCTAAGAGATCCGCAGTACATTTATCCACCCTAACCGAAGACGTAAAATCTAGTACTAAAATTATTGAAAAGACCGTATCGGACTTCTTAGATCAATCACAAGAGCAAAATGAAGTGTTTAACACTACAAAGGATAAATTCCAAGCTATTTCTCATTCGTTAGATCAAATGAATGAGTTAATAGGTAATGTAAATACAAAAACCTCAAATACCAATGAAGCCGCTATAAAAACAAGTGATTCTTCTAAAGACGTTCTAAACTCTATTAATGAATTGGAACAAATCATGAAGAACACTCTTGAAAGCATAAATATTTTACAAAAATATTCACAAGAAATAAGCCAAGTTGTAAATGTAATTAATGGTATCAGTAAACAGACGCAGCTTCTTTCTCTTAACGCTTCAATTGAATCAGCTAGAGCTGGAGAATATGGCAAAGGCTTTGGAGTTGTTGCTCAAGAGATATCTAAACTGGCAGTGGAATCAAGTGAAGCTACTATTTCTATTGCAAAACTAATATCATCTGTTCAAAGTGAAACAGAAAATACTATAAATAACGTTAAAGAAATAGATCAAAAAGTAAAACATGAAAGTGAAGCAGTAGTTAATTCCTTAAATACATTTAAAGTAATCCAAAGCGATATTACAGAAGTAAGTAAGAATATTGATACTATCTCCTCACTGGTAAGTGAACAATCCTCTCAAATGAACGAGATATTATCTACTACCACTGAAATTGCAGCAAAATTGGATAATGACACAGCAAAAAATGCTACAAAAAGTGAAACATCCTTAGACTTAGTTCAATTAATATTAAGGCAAACCTCTCAGGTTGAACAAGCCTCAAAGGTACTAACTCTTTCTTCATCAAATGTTGACGAAATGGTAAATTCCTTCAAACTAAAGTAAAAAGAGGACGATAAAATCGTCCTCTTTTATGTTAATCCAAATCCTTAACAGTTCTAGCTGAAAATACTGCACGAGAACTTTCAGCCTGTGGGTCATGCTTAATATTTCTCTTTTTAAACTTTCCATCTTCTTTTCTGTTTTCAGCGGTATTCTTAAGTTTATTATTCATATTAACACCCCACAAAGTGAAATATAGTTGTCATTTAAATATTGAAAATGACAATTTATAGTTTGCCAAGATTAATTATTTATATACCACCTATTGCAAGGATAAAATTCTTACTTTATTTTATTGAAGTTTTTTTTTTATTTTATCTACGAAAGATTCTTTTCCATCATGAAGAGTTTCTCCGCTGGCCTCCATGAATAATTTTAAAGCTTCTTTTTGTTTTTCATTTAGGTTTTTAGGAACATCAACTATAACTTTTACGTATTGATCCCCTCTACCTGTTCCATTTACTCTAGGTACGCCTTTTCCTTTTAATCTAAATACAGTTCCTGGTTGTGTTCCCGCTGGTACAGTATATTTTACATCTCCATCAACTGTAGGAACCTTTATCTCAGTACCCAAAGCAGCCTTTCCAAAGCTGATATGTGTTTCAATACTTAAATCAATACCATTTCTCTTAAATACATTACTTGGAGCAACTCTGATATTAACATATAAATCACCTGGAGGTCCTCCATTTTTACCATGTTCTCCTTGTCCTCTTAGTGGAAGAACATTTCCTGTATCTACCCCAGCTGGAATATTAACTTTAATCTTTCTGTGCTTTCTAACCTTTCCATGACCGTGACATTCACCACATGGATCAGAAATGATTGTACCTTTACCACCACAAGCATCACAGGTTGATTGAGTAACAAAATTTCCAAGAGGAGTACTTCTTTGGACTCTTATCTGACCACTTCCATGACATTTATCGCATGTCTTTGAAGAAGTACCTGGTTTTGCACCAGTTCCATTACAAGTTTCACAGTTTTCATTTCTTGAAATGGAAATATCTTTTTCAACTCCAAACACTCCTTCTTCAAAGCTTAAATTTAAATTATACTCAAGATCATTTCCTCTTTCTGGTCCATTTCTTCTTCTTCCACCGCCGCTAAAGCCGCCGCCAAAGAATGAGCCAAATATGTCACCCAAATCACCGAAATCAAAGCCTTCCGCTCCACCAAAGCCTCCTCCACCAAAGCCTGCAGGTCCTTCTGCTGAACCAAACTGATCATAATTGGCCTTTTTCTGAGGATCTGACAGCACTTGGTAAGCTTCATTGATTTCCTTAAACTTTTCTTCAGCTTCCTTGTTGCCTTGATTCTTATCTGGATGATATTTTATAGCTTGTTTTCTGAAAGCCTTTTTTATATCTTCATCACTGGCACCTTTTTGCAGTCCAAGAGCTTCGTAGTAATCTTTATTTGCCATCCCATTCACCACCATATTTATTAAATGTTAATCTACGACTCTATATAAATTAAGGGAAGGGTCAAACCCATCCCTTATATATTATACATTATATTTACTATTTGTCATCTTCCACT
>JAUZPI010000045.1 GCA_030706015.1 Bacillota bacterium | reverse complement strand
GGCGTGATCAATGATTGATTGCGCCATAAAAAACATACATAGCGTACATAACCCAAGGATGGGGCAATGGAACGTACACCAGATGATTTAAAATCTCTTGATCCTGAAGAAATCAATGAGATGGAAGAACTCCGAATTGATGAGCTTAACAAAGCTGGCATTGATGAAGGTGACGTTCTTGATAAAGCCAATAAAGATTTAAACACTTGGCAAAGTTATTTCAATGAAAACATAGTTCGTGGTAAAGACGACATGAACTTTGTCTTGCGTGACCAATGGACTGCTGTTGAGAGATCTGAGTTTACCAGATTGTTCAAGCCAGCCATGACGTTTAATAAATTATACGATGCAACGAAGAAGATTGTTGGTGAACAGAGGAAAAACAAACCTGATTTGATCGTGCGCTCATTAACAGGTAAAGCAACTCAGGAACAGATAAATCTTCGAGCTGATTTGGTTCGCACCATAAGTTATCAATCGCAAAACGATCTAGTTTATCAAACTGCATTCAAATCAGCCCTTATGATGGGTTATGGTGCATTTCAAGTGTGTCTTGATTATGAAGCACCCAAGAGTTTTAACAGGATTATACGATACGATATTGTAACAGATCCGACAATGTGTTCTTGGGATCCAACTGCAACAAAGCCTCATAAAGGTGATGGCAACTGGTGTTCAAGACGTTATATATTCACTCGTGATGAGTTCTTTGCAACTTATCCTTATGTAGTTAATCCCATATCCTTCGTTGATCCTTATATGTTACTCGATTTTCAATGGCAGACTCGTGACACAATCTGTATTTGTGATCAGTTTAAGAAGGAATGGTTTCCATTGATCATTTATAAGTTATCAAATGGAGAAGTCGTTACTGATTATGAATGGGAAAAACGAGAGAAAAAGTTTGAAGATAATCGTGAATTTGTTAAAGACAATATTATTGGTGAGATTATAGCTCGTGAGATACCAACTATTGTTGATAGACGACAGACTCAAGATTACAAGATCATGCATTATCGTATGATTCGCGACATGATTATAGATTTCTCGGAATGGCCATCAAGGCAATTGCCAATTCCATTCGTTGATGGTGATAGTTATTACGTTGAAGGTAGGCAATATACTAAATCATTCATCCATGAAGCACGTGATGCTCAGAAATCTTTGAACTATGCGCGTAGTGAACAGATGGCGGAGCTTAAGAACCGTCGTCGTGAGCAATGGATTGCAACACCTGACAATATCATTGGTTATGAACAGCAATGGCGCAATCCTGAGCTACAAATGGGCGCATTAATGGCTAAACCTGATCCAAAAACAGGTCAGATGCCAATTAAATCTCCAGCTTGGGAGATATCACAAGGGTTATTTGTTGCAGCTCAATCATCTACGCAAGATTTACGTGAGATTCTTGGATTTTCTGAAAACGAACAAATGCAAGGCCGAGATATTTCTGGTAAAGCTCGTCGTGAGCGCAAAATGGAAGGTTCAATGTCATCTTATGTGTTCTTTGATAACTTGAATCAAGCAATTGAGCAAGGCGGTAGAATTGTTAATGATCTTCTTCCTTATGTAATAGGTGAGGATGAGCGTCATATGATGGTCTCACGTAAGAATGGTCAATCTGAGGCAGTTGTATTAAATCAAAAAATGGGTGAAAAAGTTGTTAATGAAGTAAATGGTGGTGAGTACGATGTTGAGATCGATACTGGTCCATCATTTGCAGTACAAAAAGACACGGCATTGGAGTTCTTAGCTCAAACTATTCAAGCATTCCCACAGGCATTCCCATTAATTGCAGATCTTTGGGCTGCTAACTTAGATGTACAGTTTATGCCATTGATTAAAGAGCGGCTTAAGAATCTTGTTCCGCCAGATATTCTAGCGAAAGAAGAAGGCAAAGAGCCGCCACCAAAACAGCCAAATCCAGAGCAGATGATGATGCAAATGCAGATGGAAGAAAAGAAAGCTGAGATCCAAAACAAAATGCAGAAGTTACAACTTGATGCTGAACGATTGAAGCTTGAGCATGCTGAGTTGTTGCTTAAGGCTCAACAGATACAATCTGATACACAACTTAATATCTATGACCATGAATTAAATCTTGAGAAAGCTCGAGTGACACATGGTTTAGATCATAAGAATAGTGAACAGAACTTCAATGCGCAAATTGCGAAGATCTTAGCAGATATTCATCGTGATGAGATGAAAGCAGAGAAGAGTAAAAATACCCCTTGACTTTTCCTTGCAATGCATCAAAACGAGAGTATTCTGGATACATACGCAAATGGAATTTGCGGCGCTTTACAGACGGCGGCAATATTAAAGATAAGCATCTTATCTATGTCTGGGGCAAAAGAATTGCCGAGTGGAGTTGTGGATTATGGACGATCAGAATTTGTCTAGCCAAGGCCAGGATGGACTTGCAGGCGAAGTGATGGAGAGTTTAGGCGAATCCAAGGATGTGCCAAATGAGGAAACTCAAGAGGCCAAGGATGAAGGTGGGGAGACCCTACCGGATGGTGTAAAGGATCGTCTCTGGCGACAGGAACGAAAACACCAGCGCGAAATGCGAAATATGAAGGCGCAGTTTGAAAACCTGCAATCTCAAATGTCGCAAAACTCAAGAGCGCAGCCTGAGGCAAATCCCTACGCAAATGATGGGCAACCATCTAGTGTAGATGAGCAAATTCACAAGGCAGTGAGCTATGCGCTTCAACATAAGGAAATGGAAGAGCGTAAAGCTAAAGAAGCAGAACGGATGCAACACGTACATAAGCAGTATCAAGAGCTTCATAAGCACCTTGATGATACTTCCGATAAGTACGATGATTTTGAGGATACTGTTCGTGGAGAAAATGCCCCGTTCACTCCTCACATGCGAGATGCTGCTTTATTATTGCCGAGGAAAGGTGCAGGAAGCGCCGGTGAAGTGCTCTACAAACTTGGTAAAAACCCTTCTGAATTAGACCGTATATCTAAACTACACCCATTGGATCAGGCAGCGGAAGTTGTGGCTATGTCACACGCTTTGATCAACGGTGCAGATACTAAAACATCTACTCCTAGACCTTTAGGTCAGATCAAAAGCAACCCAGTCACGAATACGCATGCCGTTACCGACAAAACGCCGGTAGGAGATTTACGTAAACGGATGAAGGGTTGGAAGGGTCACTAAGGATTTAGCGTCCTCCAGCCATTCAAGGAACTAAAACCACGGATGGAGTAACATTATCATGCCCAATCAATTTATTACGACACAATTAGTTAGTAACACCGCTTTAGCAATGTTTGCCAACAATGCACCTTTCGTTATGACTGGTTCGCGTATTTATCAAGATGATTTCAATAGTTCAGGTTATAAAATCGGCGATACCTTACAGGTACGTAGACAAAATAACTTTGTGATTGGCGATGGTTCAACTGCTGTCCCACAAGACATCATTGAAACTGTTGAAACAATCACTGTTGCTCATCAATATCATGCATTGATTGCCTACACGATTCAGGATTTGTCTTTACGTATTGAAGATTTTAGTCGTATGTTCATTCAACCAGCGATCCAAAATATCATATCCCAAATGGAACATGATATTAGTGCATCAGCTGAACAAGCTTTATATTTCTTCACGGGCACTGCAGGTACTCCAATTAATAGTTTCCAAACCGTAGATTTAGCCGGTGCGAAATTATTAGAACAGGGTGTCAATATTGCATCTGATGCATATTTGGCGATGACGGTTCGTGATGGTAGCTCGCTAAAAAGCGCTTTATTAAATAACTTCACTCCAGTGTTTAACGAAGACATCGTAAGACAATCAGCTATTGGTCACTTATCTTATTTTGATATTTTCCAATCTCAAAATATTGTAACGCACGTAGCAGGTGCAGGTCCTACTTCTCACTCTACCGACACATTAACTGTGAACGGTGCAGTTGCAAGTGGTAACACAATCATCCTAGCTGGTGCTAATGGTGGTGGTGCGGCAGTAGTAAATTACTTCTTACCTGGTGATTTGATCTCCATTGCTGGAGTCCATAGTGTTAACCCACTATCTCGTCAATCTACTGGCCAGAACATGCAATTTGTAATTACTCAAGCAGCATCGTCCTTACTAGGTGGTGCGATTACAATTACGGTTTCTCCAGTGATTAATAGCAGCACTTCAAGCCCCTTGCAGAACGTTGATAATGCAGTGCCAACAGGTGCAGCTGTCACCGTTGTAGGTAACTACAATGTGAACGTGGCTTATCCCGCACGAGCTTTAGATATTGTCTGTCCTCCGTTATATAAACTACAAGTTCCTTACTCCAGTGTCGCAATTGATCCTGAAACTGGTTTATCACTTGCAGTAACGCAGACTGGCGATATTCTGGGATACCAAAACTTCATGCGTATAGACATCCTATGCGGATTTAGCTGGCATCCACAATATGCTGTTAAGTTGTTGTCATAAGGAAATTGTAATGACATTTCAACGAAGTTGCCTCTATCATCCGACTCAAAAGATGAGAGTGATAGAGGCAGACAACGAGATCGAATTTAATCGCTTAATAGATAGTGGCGAATGGTTCGATCATCCAACAAAGGCTAAGGAAGCTAAACAAATTAAGATAGACAAGGAGATTAATCATGAAAAGCCGATACGACAACACCCCAGGAAAAGACGCAACAATGGCGAAGACTCGTCAGAGTAGATTTGAAGCTGAACATAGTGCGAAGAATACTTTTGTTAAAAAAGTACAAAGCGAACAATCGCGCATGGCAGGACGTCATCCAAATCTGAAAGGTGAGGCCATGGAATTTAATGCCTATATGTGTAACAACGGTGAACATGCTCAGATGTTAGCAAAAGAAATCACCAGAGGCATTGATAATGTTGCTTTCCCAGTTGATGGTGAAGGTGACGACTCTTAAGCGAGTAATCGTTATAAGAGGGCGATAACATGCCGCAAGTAACACGTACTACGAATGATTTAATTATCAATTCGCTGTATCTCTTGGGAGAACTGGGCGTCGGTGAAGTCCCTGACGCCTTTATGTTATCCACAGGTGTGGATCTCATAAATGAATTACTTGATAAATTCTCATCAGATAGTATTTATATTCCTTTCTTAACGACATTATCATCTCAATTTGTTGTTGGACAAGATACTTATTCAATATCTGATATGGTATTAGGTACGAATATTGTTGCAGATAGAGTAGTTGATCTATCATTTGCTAATTATACGGTACCAGGTGTTGGATTTAATCAAAATGCCACACCGATTACGTTTAGCTTTACGGCTGATATTGCAACTAACTTATTGACATTATCAGGCTCTACTACTGCATATCCAACAGGAACACCAGTCACTATTACGACATTTGGTACAATCCCGCAGCCATTAGTGCCAGGTGTTACTTATTATGCAATATTTATTAGTCCTAATCAGATTCAATTAGCGCTTAGTAATGCCGATGCAGTAAATCATGTACCGATTATATTGCAAACTGATGGCGTACCTATTAACAATGTTACGACATTCGTAGGAAACTTAGGTGGCGCTAACACGAGTCTTGTTTATCCTATGCGCATTATTAATAAGGCAACTTATTGGGGCGTAGTTCGACAAACTAATCTATTGGCTCGTCCTGGATTTATATTCTTAAATAAACAAAATGATGAATCATTTATCACTGTATATCCAGTACCTGATCAACCATATCCCTATACCATACAATGTAAGTTAATGATTAATGAGCTTGCTCCTCAAGATACACTGCTTGAGTTGCCTCCTAACTATTATGGATTCATGAAGCGCGCTCTCGCTAGAACATTCAAGTCCTATTACCCATCAGGTAATTGGACTGAAACGATGGAAGAAGAATACCAAGACTATTATCAAACTTTGAAGAATGCTAATGAAACTGATTTAACAATTAGGCCGTCAGTCGTATTAACTGCGCCAGAACCTTTCTACTGGCCAAATATTTTGAGCTATTAATGTGGCACAGACCGAAGATTATGACATTGTTGGTAGTTACAACAATCAGCGTATAAGTGAAATTGACGCTGAACGGTCTATTAATATGTTTGAATATATTGATCAGTTTGGTAAGAAACCAAAGTCACTTATTAATACATCAGGATTAATTAATACTAATACTGATTTTGATGGGTCTACAGGTGGAGCTCGTGCACAGTTTGTTTTCCAAGATAAAGAATATATCGTATATGGCGCATCTGTATTTCAAATCTCATTATCTGGTGTTGCTACGCAAATAGGAACATTAGCTAGTACAGTATCAGGTTATGTTGGAATTGATGCCAATACTTATCAAGTAATATTTGTTGATGGGGTTAATGGCTATATTTGGGATACGATAACAGATCTATTCGAACCGATTACAGATTCTGCATTTCCATCAAGACCTATAGATGTTTGTTATTTGGATGGTTTCTTTGTTGTGGCAAATGGCAACACTAATACTTTTCAGTTATCAGAGTTCAACCAAGGTTTAGTATGGGGACCTGATAACTCCGGAACTGCTAGTACATTTACAATGGCTGCAGGCTCACCAAACATTGTGATTACTTATGCTACTGGCGGATCAATAGCTAATTATCAAGTGGGCACAACAGTAGTGTTTTCAGGCGGTGCATTGCCTGCAGAACTTGTAGCCGGAACAATATATTTTGTTAAAGCAATTATTAGTCCCACAACTATTACAGTTTCAGCAACTGATGGAGGGGCGGCTATTACATCTGCTGCTGGTGGTAATGGGTCTATAACTAATAATGGTCAATTGCAATTAGGTTCTATCACTAGTCATCCAGGAACAATTGTTGCTTGTAGAACATTACATAGAAGATTGTTCTTATTTAGTCAATTCTTTACTGAAGTTTGGGAAAATGCAGGTATTGGCACCAATCTTCCCTTTAGACGTAATAATTCATTATTAATAGAATATGGAACGCCAGCAATTGGCAGTATATCTGTTGGTTTTGATATTATGGTATTTTTATCTCAATCTAGAGATGGTCTTGGGTCAGTTATGGAAGTTATTGGTGCTGAACCTATTCCTATTAGTACACGAGCTTTGGATTTCCAGTTAGCACAATATGCATCATTAAACCAAGTTAATGATTGCGATGGATTCTTGATTAAAGAAAATGGTTTGATTTTCTATCGTATGAATTTCACTTCAGCCAATCATACTTTTGTATATAACGTAACATTAAGTAATCCGCAATCTGATGCTAGTAAGTTATGGCATGAAGAAGAAATATTAAATGGTGATCGACACCCAGCGCAAACTCATGCTTATTTTAATGGTATGAATTATGTGGGTCATTATAGTCAACCTATACTTTATCAATTAGATCCTAATACTTTTACTAATGACGGTCAGCCTATACGTCGTGCACGTATTACAAGAGCTATAGTTCCGCCTGGATATCAACGTTTGCGCATTGACCGACTGCAAATAGATGTATTGCAAGGTCAAATTAATCAAGCAGAAGAAATTGTTCAGGATCTAGATCTACTTTCAGAACTTGGATTTGAAGTTGAAACTGAAGTAGGCATTGACATTTTATTAGAGCAAGGAATTACTATTTTTACTCCTACACAATTATTCATATTCTTATCCATATCTAAAGATGGTGGACAAACCTATGGAAGCATTATGCGCGCTCCTATGGGTAATGTTGGTCAGAGAACCTATAGAACATTATGGCGTAAATTAGGTGTCATTCCTCGTGGTCAGGCATTTGTCTCTATGTTTGAATTCTATGATGCCATACCATTTGTAATATTAGGTGCCTCATGGGCTTATGAAATAATGCCGGAGTAGCTATGGCTAATGATTTTGATCAATTTCCATTGTATGACCCTTTAATAAAAGAGGGTACAGATAAAATGTCATCAGTATGGATTAATTCTATATCGACATTTTATATGAATTTGATTGGCTACTTAACTCAAGGTGGCATATTGCTACCTCAGTTAACAACAGCACAAAGAGATGCTTTAATAAATGTAACTAATGGACAAATGATTTATAATACAACTTTAGGATCGGCGCAGTACTTCAAGGCAGGAGCCTGGTCGTCATTCTAATATCACATAAGGATATGTGGTCATGAATACAAGAGGTTTTAATACACAATTTGGTGCTGGGTTATCTAATCTATTTGGTGGTCTTTTTTCAGATGCTAGTGCACCTTATAAGAAAGCAACGAACGAATATGAAGACTATCTAAATCGCGCTCAGCAGCCACAAAATCCATTTTTCAATGCTGGTAAACAGGCTCTTCCACAATATCAGGATTGGCTTAAGAAAATGCAGAATCCATCAGGATTTATTAATAATCTTATGGGTCAATATCAAGAATCTCCATCTGCTCATTTTCAACAACAACAAGGTATACGTGCTGCTCAGAATTTAGGATCAGCTAGTGGTTTGACTGGATCAACTCCATTACAAATGCAAGCCCAACAGAATGCACAGAATATATCTAGTGGTGATATGAACCAATGGCTACAGAATGTATTAGGTATTAATACCCAATACGGTGCAGGACAACAAGGATTAGTTAATCAAGGACAAAGCGCAGCTAATATATTGAGCCAATTGCTTTCTAATGCAGGGGGTGATTTAGCAGGTCTTGCCTATGGTCGAGAGCAAGGTAAACAGCAAAATCAAGGCAATATAATTAGTGGTCTTATGGGATTATTTGGATTATAGAGGTGATTTGTGGCATTGAATATTCCATTACCTAAAGTTTTATATGATGTAGAAGCAGGGGGTCCTGTTACTACATCTGCACGCGGTATGAACGCATTAAGGAATGCACGATTAGAAAATGAAATAAAACAATCAGAAGCAGAATATGCTCCTTGGACAAATTATGCCAATGCAGCATCAAAATTAGCCTATTCTCAATTTGTAGGCCCTCAAGCTATTGCTAGTATTTTGGCAGATCCTAAAATTAGAGGTTTGTTATCAGAGGAACAATATAAAAACTTATCCAATGCTGTTACAAGCCAATTAAATAATCCTGTCAATGCATTATCTGGAATGCCTACACCTCAAGGTGGTGGTAATAATAGTTTATTAGGTAAATTGTTTAATAAATTAGGTATCGGTCAAACGCAACAATCACAACCGCAAAATGCAATGCAACAACTTCCCGGTACTGGTGAGGCAACACAAGAACAAGTTAATTATTTAGCCGATAATGGTCAACAAGCATTTAATCAGAGATATGGTATTCCTCCATTACAACCAGGTGAATCCTATGTTTATCCTGGTACGTCCGCAGCTCCTAAACCTTCTGGTCCATTGTCAGCAACTTCTCCTTCTTATTCTAGAGCAGCAACAAATCTTCCTGGAGGAGCAGTAGGTGCTGCAAATCCTACTGCAATAACTGCAGCAGGGGAAGCAGGTCTGAAGACTCAATCAGAAGCTGAAGCAAAAGCTATTACAAAACAATGGCAAGACAGACAAGATGATGTTAGAGATCAAGTTTCCGGTGCTCAAGAAATGGAACGTCAACTTGATCGATTAGTTGAAGCAAGAGCGAGACTAAATCCTTTATTGGAAACTGGACCTCTTGCAGGAAGAGTTCCAGGATTTAGTTCTGCCGCCCAAGAATCTGATACCGCAGAATCAAATTTAGTCGCTGCAAGATTAAAAGCATGGCAAACGAGCCGTATAACAAATATGGATATAGGATTTGGAAAAACATTAAAACCTGGTCGTTATATGAATGAAGATGCTTTTAATAATGAAGTAAATTATGAAAAAGGATTGTCTCAACGATTACAGGAATATCCAGCATTTGCACAAATATCTCAAAAACTGGGATTAACTCCCGCAGAATCTGATGCAATATGGGCAAGATATGCAAATGAAAAACCTTATTTTGATCCTAAAAGTCACAAAATATTAAGTAATAATTTAGGCACTTGGGAACAATATTTGACTCCTGGAAGTATTCAAGAAACATTTAGTCCATCTTTTAAAAAACAAATGGATCAATATAGAAAAAATATGGCTGGCGGCGATCCAAAAGAAGACAAAAAGATTCTTAATGAAACTAGTAAACAACAATTGCCAGAAAATAAATTACAAAATAAAAATGAAATAGTACAAATGGAAGGAATTGATCCAATTGATAAACAGATAAAAAAATGGAATGTGCCAAAAAATAAAGTTCAAGTTTATGAAAAAAATGGATTTAAAAGGATTTCCTAATGGCTAAATTTGATCCTCATTCTGAAGGTGCAGAATTACTTGATAATGAATTTAATCCTTATCAAGAAGGTGCTTCTGTCACTCAAGATTTAGTTAATCAAGCTCAGCAACAATCAATGGCATCACAAATTCCAAATCAAAGAAAAATGTTAATGCAAGAACAATTTTCTAATCCTACACAAATGCCAGGATTCGCTAATTTACCCAAACAACAACAATTAGAACAAATAAAATTTAGTCAATTTGATCCAGCTAATTTAACACCAACAGGTGGATTTGTTCCTCCTGGTTCTTATGAACAACCTGGAACAAGAATGGCTGCATCCATAGCACCAACTTTAATGGCTCCAGAATTAAGTATGGGCGGACCTTTAATTAGAGGAACTAGCAATGCACTGTCACGTATTGGTGCTGGCACTGCAGGTAATCTTGCTTATGAAGCACCTAATATAAATAGTTTAGAGGAATTAGGTAAAAAGGCAAAAGGATCTGCTGCTCTTAATGCAGTACTTGAAGGTGTGGCTGCACCGTTTAGAGCTTCAGGACAAATAGCAGAATTATTTAATCCTAAAAAATATGCTCATAATTTGTCTCAGCAAATACGAAATGAAGGCATAGCAACAAAAGCTGTAATGGAACAAGAATATAAACCTGTTAATGATTTATATAATGATTTTCCTGTTACAGTTACTCCAGAAAAATATTTAAAAGATGCTGGGATAAAAAGAAGTCAATTATTACCTGATGCAAAACTTATTTATGATGAATTTCTGGAAAAACCAATTTATAAAAATTTACAAAGATTTCAAAGCAAATTAGGAGATGATTGGGCAAGATCTGTTAGTCATCCTACTACTCAAGGAAGAGCGCAATTATTTGCTCAAATGCAAGATCGTACTCAAGGAAAATTAAGGAATTTTTTAAGTCGTGATCCTGTTGCTTTAGCCCAATATGACAAGGCTACGAACTATGCAAAAAATGTTCATTATCCTTATTTAGCAACTCCAACTCTAAGGGACATACAAGCAGGAACTGCAAAAATAGAGCCTACTAAATTATCTGAATCTATAAGAATAGGTGCTAAAAAAACTATAGGAAAAGAAAATAGAAAATTAATTCCTGAAGAACATCCTTTAAGAAATCATTTAAAAAATCTAGAAAATAAGATTAGTCGTGGAAATGTAATGCAAGTTGCTATTCCTGGAGCACTAGGAGCTACTATTGGTGAATATGCTTATCCTGGAGGTGGCGGTGCTATAGGAGGTGGTTTGGCAGGATCGGCATTAGGAAAGGTAGGGGCTAAGTTTGGAAGTAATGCTTTAACTTCAATGATACAAGAACCATATTTCCAAGATGTAATGAATTTCTTATCTCCATTATATTATGGTGGAGGACGTGGAATTATAGAAGGTTCTCAACAATAGGCATATGAATGCCCAATAAACAATAGTAAAATGTTTCATCGATCACAAGGAAGTGATTAGTATGACAAGAACGGTGTCGTTGGGTTTTAATCCCATGTGGTATATAGCTGATTTCACTGGCCGACCTTTGGCTGGTGGGTTTTTGGCTACCCGTAGGCAATTAGATCCTCAACAAATAAAGCTCGTATTCAAGGATATAGCTGGTATAGAACCTTGGCCTTATCTATTCATTCCTAATAATGGCACGCTTACTGGTATACAATTCAATGCTAATGGCTCTCAAGGACCTTTTTACTTCGAATTTGACTCTGCGACCGCTGCTGAAACTTATCGTTTAGAGGTCTATGATTCAAATGGCAATCTCCAATGGACTATTGAGGACTATACGCCAGGCGGGGGAGGAGGAGGCAGTATAATAACTGAGGTGAATAATCTTACCAATCAGCTCACTAACAATATTATGTGGCGCAATATTGGCGCATCAGCTAGTCCAGTTGGGACTACATTCTTAAAACTCGCCTTAGGTGCTCACGCTGGATTGGCTCAGACATCATCAAATGCTGGTCCTGATATTTGTTTTATTAAGAATACTACAGCTGCATCTGATCAATTACAGTTTCTTAATTTTGCATTACAAGGCAATCTATTTACGCCTGATACAATGCCACCTTTTTATCTAAATTATACGAGCAATGGTGTACTTGGAGAGACATTTAAATATGTTCAGTTTCCTATTACATCAAATGTACAAAATTTAAGCGATACTGAAGTAACCGTAAGTATATGGGCACAATGTACAGGTGGTAATACAGATATTACTTTGCAATGGTTGCAGTTCTTTGGTGACGGACCAAGTGCTTCAACTAGCGTTACAACACCAATAGCTACTCAGACATTGACTGGCAGTTGGGAAAAATATGAATTTACTGTCACAGTTCCTAATGTAATAAGTGTGACAAATCCGGCCCCTCAACGCGGAGAATGTGGCAATGATGGATTATTCTTGCAAATACAATATCCATTAGGTGCTGCAACTGTTATTAATTTCACGAAACCATCGGTTTATATAGGTGCATTTGTTCCGGAATCTGATTTCGAACCATTTGACTATATTGATGCAAAGATCAATGCACCACGTACAGGTTATATATTCGATAGCTATGATTTAGTGGCTCCATTTGGTTATGTTTACATGAATGATGGCACCATTGGTAATACAGGATCTGGGGCTACTTCTCGAGCCAATATAGATACATTTCCACTTTACAATTTGCTTTATGTAAATGTAACAATTCCATCAGCCAATACTCTTTGTAATGTTACAGGATTTACCGGAGATCCTATTGCAGATTTCTCAGCAAATAGAACGATGAGCATACCTCGTGCATTGGGACGTGTTTTTTCTGGAGCAGGGCTTGGTGCTACACTAACAAATCATGCATTAGGATTCTTTAATGGTGAAGAAACTCATACATTAACTATAGCTGAAATGCCAGCACATAATCATCCAGGATCAACATTTAATACCACTTTAATTAATAGTGGAGGCGGTGGTCAACCAACATTAGGGAGCGATATTACTACTACGAAACCTGTGTCAGTTGCATCGCAAGGTGGGGGATTGGCACATAACACGATTCAGCCAACATCGTATTTGAATCACTTTATTAAATTATAGGAGGGCCAAGGAATGGCACTTAGAACGTTAGATGTTAAACCAATAGATCCATATTTGAAGACTGGTCCATCTAGAATTATGTCAGGACCGGTCAGAATGAGGACCGTTACATTAGATACTCCATATGGCGAATATGCCACTTGGTTATATGTGGGTGTTGGCGGTGATGTAAACATCACTGAGTGGGATGGAACCACAGTCACATTAGTAGGATTAGTAGCAGGCGTTTGGCATCCGATTTACTCCCTTCAAGTTAATTCGGCAGGAACAGCAGCGACTAATATTGTGTGGGGAAGTTAATTAATTTTTTATAAATTTGGAAAAGGAGTTTCAAAATGTCTACTATCGAAGCATTAAATTCATTTCAACAATTGTCATCAGTACGATTAGTTGCATCAAGCAATCAATCAGGTACTTATTTTAATGGTGCGTTAAACAATGGTGTTGGTGCAACTTTTACTTATGCAACTGGCGCTTTAACCATTGATAGCGTGGCCGTATTATTAAACGACATGGTTTTATTAGCTGGCCAAACTTCTGGATATCAAAACGGTATCTATCAATGTACTCAACAAGGTGCAACTGGCGTATCAGCTGTTTTAACTCGCCGTGGAGATTTCCAATGCATTGAACAGATTAGAGCTGGTGGTTTTGTTCCAGTTTCTGCTGGTACTGCATTTGGTGGATCAGTTTGGACGGTTGTTGAGCCATTACCCGCTGGTGTTGGAGTACCTGTAACATCTGGTGCTAATAACATCAATTTCTCAACTATTACTGCTGCTGGATCTTCATTATATCTGCAAGTAGCTAATAACTTATCTGACGTTAATAGCGTTCCTGCGTCGTTATTAAGCTTAGGATTAGGGCCGACTGTTATCAACTATACAACCGTTGCTATTACTGCTGCTCAGTTTAATGGTATGTATGGTGCACCTAAATTATTAATAGCAGATCCTGGTGCCAATAAGTTAATTGTTGTTAAACAGATGGCATTAGTTATGACTTTTGTATCTGCTGCTTATGCAAATGGTGGTGTAGTTGCAGCACAATATGATTCTACTACGCATGGTCTTGGTGTTCTTGCAACCAATACGGAAGCTGCTGCTGATTTCTTTGCTGGTGTAAGTACTACATTCTTATTTACAGGCACAAGCGGTAATACTGTTGGGATATTGCCATTTAGCACAAGCGTTCATAAAGCTCTATATCTAAGTAATCAAACAGGTGCATTTACTACTGGAGATAGCACTTGGGTTGCGCATATTTGGTATAGCATTATTCCAACTGTGTAAACATTATTGGGGCGTTAATAGCGCCCCTTTAGGATAATTATTTTATGAACTGGTTTGGTTCAGGATTTATAACAATTATTATTTATGGTTCTTCTTTTGTTGGTCCAGAAGAAGAATTTTCTCTATTAACTGAAAATGGATTAAACATATTGACAGAGAATGGAGATGACATTCTAGTTGATAATTAAAGGAGTTTAATGCCATGGCAGGCGTTAAGATTTCAAATTTACCTGCGGGAGGAGTTCCTGGAGATAGTGACATATTTCCAATGGATCAATCTGCTGTTACTAAAAAAGTAACAAAGTTACAAATGTTTACCCTTCCTAATATACCAACTACATCAAGTTCTACTGTTGGTGTTATTCAACAGAATGGTTCTAGATTTATTCATACCTTTAATGGTAATAACACATTTGTTGGTATTGATAGTGGTAATTTCACTTTAACTGGATTTCGAAATACAGGAATAGGAAATACTGTCTTAAATGATTTAACTAGCGGATCTGACAATACCGTTGCTGGATGGACCAGTTCTAGTTTAACAAGCGGCTCTAATAACACATTTTTTGGAAGTGCTATCAGTGGTGTAACAACTGGAAGTTTTAATACTTGTTATGGATTTGCTGCTGGTTCTGCTTATACCTCATCAGAAAGTTCTAATCTCATCATTGGTAGTAATGGTGTTAACGGTGAATCAAATGTAGGTCGAATTGGTGATACCGGAACAGGCTCGGGACAAATAACTGATTTATATTTAGCTGGAAATGTTCATTCAGGCACAAAGTTTATATTCCCTTTTGAAACTATAGTTTGGGTAAATGGTCAAACTGGTAGTGACACTACAGGTACTGGTTCTGCGGTTTATCCTTATGCAACTATAACAAAAGCTAATTCTGTAATTCTAGATAATGCTACAGGAAAACGATATGTAATTCGTCATACCGGAAGTTCTACTGAAGCTAGTTTAACAATAAAGCCTTGGACAAGTATCGTAGGTGAATCTCCTCAAACAAGTCAAATAACTATAACAGGCACTTTTAGTTTAAGTCCGGATATAACTTGGGATGGATTAGCTAATGGTGTTGCATCAATCTCTAATGTCTCTTTTGTAGGTGGTGCAAGTATTGATTTTGATTTGGGTGCATTTACTGGGTCTGCTGCAAATCTATATTTGACGAATATAGTTGTTGGCTCTATTTTCTGCCAAGGAAGAGCTGCTGGGCTTGATTTTGTAAGATTAAATAATGTTACAGGTGCTGACATTGCAACTCAGGATTTTAGTGGATTTTCACGTGAGTCATCTTATAGCGCTGCGTCACAACTTAAACAGTCTATTTCCGCTGTCGCTCTTTCTTGGGAGTCGCACGGAGATACATTTATAAATACTTTAGATATTGTGAGTAGCACAGATGACATGACAACGAGTTTTTTTAATTCATCTATTCTTGGTGTGGTAACTGTTACCGGGGTAAATTCATTATTTACTTATGATGCTATGAGTTATCCGCAAAGTGGAATAACATTAGTATCATCTGGATCGTCTAATGGAATTTCTATTCAGAGTATCGACATTGGATTTGATGTACCTGGCACAGGTGCATTTACTACATTAAGTGCTACTGGCCTTATCACAGCTACAGCAGCGGGAATAAAGTCATGGACACCAATTGGTGCAAATACTTATACCAATGCTACTTATATATTCGCTTTAACTGACCAAGATACATATATTAGATTTGATAGAGCAACTGCTCAGACAATAACAATTGACACTAATGCTAATGTACCGTTTCCAATAGGTACAGAAATTAATGGAATCCAAGCAGGAGCAGGGCAAGTCACATTTGCATTTGCAGGTGGAGTAACAGTTAATGCTAAAGGCGGTGTTTTATCTGTTAGTGGTCAATTTGGTGGATGGTCATTGAAGAAATATGGATCTGATGCATGGGATTTAATAGTAGGATAAATTATGTCTCAAAATTTTAGAAGATCTATATTAGAAAGTTTTAATCCTAAATCATTATCACCAATGTTAATGTTAGATGCCGACAATCTTTTGGCAAGTGGCACTGCTAATAATCCTGCAAATGGAACAAATGTAACTGCATGGAATGATTTATCTGGTAATAATAATAATTTTACTTCTGCAAGCCCACCAACCTATTCTGTGAATGCTATGAATGGCCACAATGTGGTCACATTAGTTGGTGCAAGCAGTCAATTTATGACTTGTGCAAATAATGCTTCGAATCAATATTCTGCAAATACTAATGTTTCTATTTTTATGATCGCTTCATTAAATAATAATCCTACGACCAATAATCAAATATTAACAAAAGGACAGGCAGGAGTAGGGTGGGGATTTGGTCTTCAAGGTGCTGCAGCTAATCAAATTGAATATACTAATTTTGGTGTAGTTCAATATGAAAGTAGTAATGAATGGAGTGGCAGCAATACATTTGACATCGTCACTTCTCTTTATATTAGTGGTACAGGAACAACCATTTATAAAAATGGTGCAAATCCTGATGCAATAGCCGGTGGTGGATCAAATGCTTTTAATGGAGCTATGTTAATAGGACAGTTTTCTACTGGTGTATATTACTGGACAGGTTCAATAAATTTCATTTGGGTAAAATATGCGAGTTTAACAGCTGCACAAATTGCTCTAATGCACGGATGGTGCAAATCAAGATTAGGAATTTAATAACAAGGAGTGTTATTTATGGCCGGTATAAAAATTTCAGCTTTACCCGCAGTAGCATCTGCGTTAACAACAGATTTTTTTCCTGTGGTTCAAGGTGGTGTAACAAGCAAAGAAACACTTACTCAAGTAGGAACATTATTTGGATTTACTGCTGGTGTATTGGGTGTTACACATGGTGGTACCGGATTATCTTCTACTACCATTAATCAAATATTATATTCTAGCGCTGCTAACACTATTGCTGGACTTCCAACTGCTGCTAGTAGTGTATTAATAACAAGCGCAGGCGGTGTTCCATCATTGAATAGTGTTTTGCCTGGTGGTTTAACTACGACTGACCCGACATTAGCGCAAGGCATAGCGACTAAGAATTATGTAGATACGATTGCAACAGGTGGCGGAGCTCCCGTAGTTGCTGCATCAACTGCTCCATTAACTGTTACATATAGTAATGGTTCATCTGGCATTGGAGCCACACTAACTAATGCTGGAGCATTTGCTGCTTTCGCTCTAGATGGACAATCTCCAACAGTTGGACAACGTGTATTGATAAAGGATCAAGCTAGTACATTACAAAATGGTGTTTACACTGTAACTACAGTGGGTGATGGCGTTTCAGTTAATTGGGTATTAACTCGGGCTACTGACTATGATACACCAACAAATATTAATGATACTGGAATTATTCCTGTATCAGCCGGTACAGTTAATGCTAATACTGGATGGATCAATACAACACTAATGGTAACAGTTGGCGCCACTGCTGTGACATTTGTTCAATTTGGTGTATCTTTTCCTGTAAGCATCGCTAATGGTGGAACTGGAGCAACAACTGCTGCTGGTGCAAGATCTAATCTAAGTGCGGCTATTTTAGGTTCAAATAATGATATAACAGGTATGTCAGCATTAACATCAGTTACCACAGCATCTTTAATTACTTTTTCTGGTAATGGCGGCACTGCCTTTACAGGTAATAATATTTTCTTAGGTTCAAATGGATTAGGTGCCACTGTAGCCGCCCTATGGTTTGCTCCTACTTTAAATAAAGGCTATGTTGCATGGCAAGCTTCAGACAATTCTGGGAACTTTCAAGTATTATTTACTAATGCAAGTATGGGTCAAAACACAACTATTACTTTTCCTGATCCAGGTGCAGCTACAGCAACTGTTGCATACAGTAAAACCAGTACATTCACTCCTGTTCTAGCATTTGGTGGTGCAAGTACTGGCATAACTTATGTAACTCAAACTGGAGAATATACACAAATTGGAAATATAGTATATATTACGGTTAATATTGCATTAAGCAGTAAAGGCTCATCAACAGGTACTGCTACTATATCTGGATTTCCTATAGCTTCAGCGGGAGGAAGCTTTCCTTTAGCTGCTATGGCTAATCTAACTCAAATTAACTCTTTTATTTCTTTTGATGCAGGAACAACATTTCCTCTTAAATATAATACAGCTAATGGCGGAATTAACGTTTTGGCAGATACACATTTTGCAAATAACACACAAATTTCAGTGAATGGTTTCTATTTTACTAGCTAATAATAAAAAACCCGTTTAATACGGGTTTTTCTTTTTAGGTTTAGAGGATTTCTTTTTCTTTGGAATTTTAGCACCTGATTTACGTGCTTCATTTAAACTAGCTGCAATTGCTACTTTTTTTGGATGACCACTAGCTTCCATTTCTTTAATGTTTTGGCCAATGACTTTACGTGAAGTGCCTTTCTTTAATGGCATAAATAATTCCTTTTAGTTGTTTATGAACCAATTCTATAATATTATCTTATCTAACAAATGCAAAGGATAAGTTATGGCAAGACCACCAAGTTATGTTACTAAAAAAGAGTTTGTTCAGCATAAAAAAGAAGTGCTTAAAATGGTAAAAGAAATTAAACAATCTGTTGTTAGAATATTTGAAAGTATTGCTAAACCAATTCCTAAACGATCTGGAAGAAGAAAGAAATGACGGAATTAAATCTGGAATTAGATCATAAAGCATCTCAAACTATGAATGATTTAATGAATTTTTATAATATAAATAACAGGGCTGATTTGATATCAAAAGCTATTTATCTTCTAAAGATAGCCGCACATATAGATCAAACTCACGGAGAGTTATTCGCACGAAAAGGAGATCATGAGACGAAAATCATTTTAAGATGAATCGTCTTGATGAAAGAGAGGGGATCTTGGATGATCTATATAAAGTAAAACAGTTTGAAGCCCATAAAGTAGAAGGTACTATAAGCACTGGTAAGATTTCTGAAAAAGAAAAATTCATAGCCGCAAAACAAATTCTTTTGGGACTTGCAATACTATATATATTAACTGTTATTGCGTTTATTCTTAAGCCTAATGAAGGTGGTAAGTTATTAGATATAACGACAGTAACATTTCCTCCATTAGCTACATTGATATTGGCTGCTTATTTTAGAGATAAGGGTAATTGAATTAACAATATCTATCATATCTCTTAAGAATGCATGTTTAGATTGGTTATTTATTAAAATACTTTTTCTCTGTTCAATATCCATTCATTTACTTCTGTTGATAACCATCTTGTAGAATTTTCACCTAGACGTCTTCTCATTGGAAATTTTCCTGATTGTTCCATTCTGAATAAAGTACTGCTTGATAAGCCAGTAATTTTTTTTACTTCTTTTCCTGTCATATAATAAATTGTATTATTATTTATTTGAGAATTTAAATATCTTAATGACTTTATTCCTTCTATAAATTGTTCCATTAATTTAGAAGTAGGAGAATCTATTATATTTTTATTATTTATTTTTGGATGTTTTAATTGTGATAATAATTTCTCTAATAATAGCGCTACATGATTAAGTTTAGCTTCAATAGTCATTTCAGTCACCTCGTGACTTTATACATTTTATTTAATATCTCATAACCTTCCTTAGCAAATTTATCATGCCAATAGGAAAGAAATTCTTTATGAGTCATAGTATCTTGTCGACAAGCAACACAGAATTGACACATCAATCCTTGTAATTCATCAAGTAGTTCTGTCATTTCATTTCCTGCTCAATTATGTTAGTATTAAGTACATTTTATGCACGCATAGGTTCATGTTGCCAGTAAGTATCAATACTAGAAGTGATTTTATATCATTTTTGAAACATCAATTTTTAAATTATTTTTAATTTCTATTAATGATTCATTCATTTTTTTAATGGCTAAAGTTAATTCAATACATGCTTTTCTCATGTCTTGTACTTCTTCACCGGTTGCTTTGATAAATGTCGCCACCTTTAAGATAGCATCTATTTCTAAATCTTTTTCTTTCATAATTATAGTCATCCAGTGATTATTAATGTTTTGCTTTAACTTCACTTTCTTCATTTATTTTATTAAGATCAGTCATCTTTTTCATCAAATTATTTATTAAATTTAATTTTTCCTCAAGATAGTCTGCTGAAGGAGCTTGCATATATCTCGCATATTCTTCTTCATCTATAGTAAGTAGTTTACCCATAAAATCAGTTTTTAAAGGAATCTCAGAATCTATTCCAATATTTAAAATTGTCATTCTTGTTATGGGACAAATTGAAATCAAATTTCCGTTTGACAATATATTTCCTTTTATATCTACAATACAAAGTTGTGCTGCATTAATTGTTTCTTTGGTTTCTCTATGTTCAGCAATTTCTTTATCTATGAGTTTAAAAAATAATTGATCCGCTTTGCTGTTTTTTACGTTTTCTTCATTGTAAATTTTTATATAGTTCATTCAAGTTCACCTATTTCTTTGAGTAATATTTCTGTGATTCATCATCTAATAATCTGAGCAATTACAATCGCAGCAAAACATATTGCTATTACCGCTATACTAAAAGCTTGTGGCCAGTTTGTTATTTGATCCATTGCTTTTTCCATTCATCAGTAACGAGATTGTTTTGTATTATAAAACATAAAATTTTTGCTAAGGTATTTGCAGAATTTTCATGCCACATATTTTTAGGAAATAATGTTCGGTCTAACCAGGAATCTTCACCAGAGCATTCGGTTGTGTCACAATGATAATTTGCAATATATGTATCTATCAAAACCATATCATGTTCAACAATAAATGATTTCTGTATTCTTAATCTAAATGAATCAAATGGTTCATTTCCTAATATTGTTATTCTGTTAGGAAGTAAGTTCATAACTTCTGCAGTTGTGAATGCAGAATAGTAAAAGTCTGGTTTTGGTGGATTAATATAAGTATTTTGTTCATATATAATCTCATGCACATTATCGATAGTATATTCAGGATTAATCCAATAAAATAAACTCTTTTGTTTTATACCCAATTCCTTCAATCTCTTCGAAAGATCAAGAGAACAAACTTGCTGTTCAAGTGGCATCATAATCATATATTTCCCAATCATCTGCATTACGTGATTCATCTGTTAAGACGACAGTTAATGCTTCTATTGTTTTAGCAGATGAACATAGCTTGATTTGATTTCTATTGCGTCTACAGAGATATTGATTTGGCTGTTGTTTAGCTAAAGCTTCTTCCAGTTTCATTACCTACTCCCAAATAAGGTGCCCTGATAAATCGACCCGCAGTCGAATTGCTATACCCGTCATAACGCTAATAACATTTTCGCATTCTATAGCAATATCAGGACGTAAATCGTTAATCTATAATCTCCCAATCATGGGCGATTAGACATTCATAAGTTGGAACAAAATTCCATTCTTCTTCTTTAAAGATAACAATATTTCTGTTATCTATCATAAGATATGTACTATCCGGCCATTCTTGTAGTCTTAATTTCATTCCTTCGTTTAGATATTGAAGTCCAGATATGAAATCTATTGGCTCAGATCTATTATGATTTGTTATGCAAATCCATCCGTGAGAATGTATTATTGATAGATCATAAGTGAACAAATCTGCTCGTATATGATACATAGTTAATTCATCATTACTATTTGATTTCAAATAAGCATTATTTGGCCAGGATTTACGCCTAATCTTTTTGCCACAATTTATTCCTTGATAGGCTTCTTTCAATTCCATGATTAATGCTCCGATTGTTTTAATGATCGCGGTTTTATTTTTTTATGAGGAATATTAATTTTATGTTCTAAAGCATATATATATTCTACAAAGAATAGTGCAGCATCAATTGGTGCCTGACCATCTTTAAGATTCTGTACATCAGGATAATTAACATGAGCAGGTATCTTGTATTCTTGAAGTAGTTCTATTGTTTCATCTCTGCATTTGTCCCATCTATTGCAAAGCATTTGTAAAGTGAAACATTTTCTATCTGTAGTGAATTCTTTATATTCTTCTATTTCATTGGCATCATTAATCCTAGTGATGATCATCGGTATTTCAGCGCCCGTTGGTGTATGCTTAACTATATGAATCGTCTTCCGTGATTTCATGTGATGTCCTTATTGATTAAATCCAATCTAATACATGAGCTATTAATCCTAATACACTGACAAATCCACCGACCATCCAATAGAAATTATTCCAAATTCTATTTTCTAATTTATCAATTCTAATCTCTATTCTATCCAATCTACTTTCTATTCTCATTAACGTTTGATTAATGTTTCCAATAGCTTGTTCAAGCAATGCAATTCTCATATCTTCATTTCTATCATTAGAATGTTTTTTCACGGTAGTCATAAGTTATCCTCACTTAACTCTAGAAAATCTATTAACCAATTCTATTTTTTTTTGTTCGCCTTTTTCTTTATGTTTTTGTAGATAATCATTTATAGCATCAGTAGGTGATGCGCCAAATCCAAAATCTTCTCTATTAGTGTAATATTCATTATAGGCACACCAATCAAAATGTCGTACTTTTAATCTTGTGCCAATAAAATGAATTATAATCTTTTCTGGTAATGAGCTATACATATTTATTCCAATGGTTCACTTAAAAATCCAACGGGATGCATTTTGTCTTTTTCATAGATATTAGATAAAACCATATGAGTGTACCATCCAATGCGAGGATCAAAGTTACTTTCTCTGTCTGGATATGGGGTTATTTTAAATATAGCTCCCCAATCCTGTTTTGTAGCTTTAATTAAATCAGAAGTAACGATTGCTTCAACAATCTCATTAAATGTTTTAACAATTATTGTCGTTTTTAATGAGTCTTCTAATGATCCTCTATGGAAGCGAAATAATGGCATTGTTAATCCTTAATAGTGGTGGCAACGTGCAGGCTCTCCCCCTGCGACCTCTCTGGTTAACCTAAGCCTTGTCGACAGACTTATAATGCATAAGCTTAGATCTCGCCCAATGGCACAATCAGAGACTCTTCGATTATGATCGGACAAAATCATATCTTTCTGAGCTTCCGTTGCCTCAAACTGGAGTCCATAGACTCGGCTCAAAAGTCCTCCGCTCGGGAGACCTCGCCTGCGCGTCAGGCACGTTACCTATGGACATAATATGGCGTCTACAGAATCGGCTCTGCGGTTCCTTAATCCAACCTTGTCGTCGCGTACGACACGTTATCTGTAGACATAATAGGTGCCGAAGCTCACGTGTTTGTGCGTGATTGGCATGTACAGGGATACATGGCTTCGGCATATTAATCAAAATGGTATATCTCCATCTAATTCTTTTTCTAAATCAGATATATTTTCTTCTTTTTTACTGTGTACTTTATTGTTTTCATCTTTAATGAAATCTATAACTACATTTTTAGCTTTATATATACCACCATTACCATCATCTTTTTCAGGTTCAAAGCCAATTAAGACCTTGCCACCTGATCTATTTACAAACTTATAATCCGGAATGTCACATGATTTATAATCTGCTTCCATGTTATTGACATCACAAAAATGTTTTAATAGTTTCATAGACCATAGATTACAAAATACTAATCGTTCTTTGCCCGCTTTATCCCATAAAACTAGCTCCAAAGCAATATAATCATTACCTGTTTTTTTGGATATTTTCTCAGTAGATCTTATAATTTTATAATTATAAGATCCATCTTCTATAAACATAGCTTTTTGGATCTCTTCTTCAGTTAATGCTTTTTCGAACCTCATGCTGCTTCTCCTTTTTGTTTAGGTTTGTTTTCCATGTGGGTGATTAATTTCAACGTAACATCTTCGCTCAATTCATTTAATGATTGCGCTTTAGCTTTATCTAGCCACTTTTGTACCGTATCTTCTGACTCTTTGTATAGATCAATTAGATATTTTAAGTGTGAGACTTGATCCTGACTTGCAAGTTTCTCAGGAATTGCATTACGTTCAAGAGATTCTTTATCATAACGTTTTGAGAACTCTTCATAGTTGCAAGGGAAAGCATCATCTTCAGGGAACTCTATTAATCTAGTGCCCTTAATGAGAGCCACACGATCTTTGCCTCGCTTTTGAACCTCAAGTATTAGATCAAATATATAGTCCAACTTCTTATAACAATCGAATGTTGAGCCTAAAACAGATAGATTGGCGCCATATTCATTTTTAGCATGGCTTGTAATAATTACATTCATGTCCAGGCGTAGAAGTAAATTAACAAGATGCTTCATCTTCTTATTAGCTTCTCCATAATGTCTACCAAATTCAGTGCCTACTTTTATGGCACTTTTGTCGAGCAGATCATTATAAAGAATGGTTAATGAATCTATGACCAATGTTTTGTAATCATGCTTTAGAGTTAATAGATCTTTAACTTGCTCAACCAATTTATCAAAGTCTTGAGTTATTAAAACTACGCCATTAGACTTATTAATCAAATCTACATACTTACTTTTATCTGTGGTGCCCTCTGTATCAATAATGTAAGGTTTGGGAAATTGAATAGATAAAGTTGTTTTACCTACTTTAGCGTTGCCATACATAAAAAGTTTTAACCTATTCTTGCTTACTTTAGGTTTCATTGCTTCTAAAGCCATAAATAATTCTCCTATATTAATCTTGTAATCAAATCAGCCAAATGATTATGGCTGCAATAAATACGCCTATAAAAAATTTAAACCACCAATCAGAACAATCACATCTACATTCGCAGTTACTCATATCTATCGCCTCAATTAGTTATTAAAATTAATCCATAATAAAAACATCCAATTAATATCAATGTCCCAATTACATTAAACAAAGTTTGATTGAGACTCATAGTAGCCTCCTCCCACATAACCATGTGCATAGTTATAGGCATAGAGACGTTCTTCTATTAGTTCTTCTAATAACTTCATGAAATATTTGGATACACAATCACGCCAAGTCTCCATAAAGTCATATTGAAGTTCTTTGTCAGTAGGATTAGTTAGATGTTTAGTTAAAGCAGGTAACATTTTTGTTGTATAATAAGGATTATCCGGGCCTGTTGATTCCATAGCTCGGTCATCATCGAGCATTATGATCATGGCAGAGAATGAATTGAGTTCAGTATCAGGCAAGCTATCGACTGGTAATATATAACCGGTACGATCTGGTTTAGAGTAGTTTGAAATTAGATCATCTATAAAGCAGCGCACATCAATGTGATGATTCATATTTGTCATTCCTTTGACAATTTGGAAACGTGACGATAGTATAGTCTTTGACATAAAGTCCTCCTGAAGATGTTATGTTAGTAATCAGAGAGTTAGCGCTCTCTGATTACATCTTTGTTACAGCCAATGAAAACCTTTTATCATAAAAGTTACTCCTGTAATTGAAAGTAAAATTGATATGATTACACAAATTAATCTAGCAATTTCGTCTTTTTCATTTTCATTTTTAAAAATCATCAACCATATAGCGCTTGCTATAAAAAACAATGCTGATTCAATCATTGTCTACCTCATCATAAAAAACATGGCACATATAATAATTATTACTGCACAGAAAATAGTTGAGTGCAGATCTTTAGCTAATTCTGTAATAAAATCTTTGGTAATTATTTGTTCTTCATTTGGACCAAAGTAATCATTGGTGAAACTATCAACATCTTCTATTTCTTTTTTCATATCTACCTCCGTTAATGGGGTAGGTGGGTGCTGTCACCACCCGGCCTATTCTTTAATTAATCGTTGGAAAAAATTGTTTTGCAAATTCTGAAATACTCATGACACGTTCATGAATTGGAGTTCCATTAATTGGTTCGCAATCCTTAGTTGTTTCTATTATTTCTAGTTTAGGTATAAATGTTTCTAAGTCAGACCAATCATTTTCTTCAGCTTTTTCCTCAATTTCAATATCTTCTACTGGTTTGTCTGTCATAACTTATCTCCGAAGTTAGTTGATATACACTCATGATACCATGGTTGCACTATCTGTCAACTTATTTTCACACTTTTTTTTATATTTATTTGCAATCTCTATCATCATGTTATTAAAAGATATTTCTCTATCAATGCTTTTTTTCTGTAAAAATACCCATAAATCTTTGGGTAATCGTAAAGTTAATGTTTTAATTTTATCCATATTTAGCCCTATATATAATGCCATGGTTATTAAATCCATGGTATCAAAGTATTATATTATATACAAGATTATCGGAAGAATTTATGGATAAATTTGTAAGTGTAGAGTATGTAAATGTTTTTGTTAGGATAAAATCTTATGAAAACTACAAAATTAAAATATTTTGCTTATTTACATATTAATGATCATTGGGTGATTAAGAAATATACAACTAGAGCAAGGTTTATGGAAATATTAAGAGATGGATTTTATAAAGATAGCAATGTTAAGGGTGTCATTATGCCTTTTGAATTAGAAATTCCAAGAACTAAAGAAAATGACCCAGATGTAATTTTTATAAATTTATCTGAGATTGAGGCAAAGCCAATGTGTCAACACCCAGCTTTACTGCATATCAAAGAATTGATAAATAAGATAGATTGGAAAAAAGGATAGTCGATAGTCTTACAGATAAGCAGGTAAGACACTGGTTACAATTTATTGGTTTGAGGGTAGGATAGGGGTTTACGGTTTTTTAGGATTACGCCCCGTTTGTCGCGGGGCGTAGGTTACAAATTCGGTTCTCCAGAACCTGTGCGCATGAGCGTATTATAGCTTAGGCCACAGGAAGGTCAACTATTACATTAAGGATTATATATGTCTGTACATAAATATATTGTATCAAAACAAACCAGCAATTTTACCACTATCCCAAATTCTGTACTCCAAGGTCTTAATTATAATCTATCAGCGCTCGGTCTTTATTGTTATCTATCTAGTCTTCCGCCTTTGTGGGAATTTCACAAAGAACAATTACGTAAAGTCTGCCAAGTAGGAATTAATAAGTTAGATGAATTGCTCAATATATTGTCAGCGCATAATCTTATAACTATAACGCAAGTTCGAGATGTAAGTGGCCGATTTTCGTTCTTCGATATGCAAGTATCTGATGGATCTCAATTTATTCCTGAAAAGTTATCCACAGGAAAAAAACACCGTTCTATGATTTCTACCGTACGGCAAAAACCGTGGGACGGTAAACAGGGCCCTATAAATACAATAGATAAAAATAATATAAATAATATTAAAAAAGAGAGAGAGCGCAAAAAGCGCGCTTCGCTCTCACCTTTTCAACCAAATGCAGAAGCCACCTTATTATGTAAGGAAAAAGGATTAGATCCAGAAGCTATGGTTAAAAAGTTTGTAAAGCTGACTAATGCCAATGGTAAGCACTACAAAGATCATCATGCTGCATTTGAGTTATTTTTAGACAGAGAATATCCAGTAAAGACAAAAGCGCCTATCAAAGAGCAAGCTACTCATTACATCAACACTACGCAGTATCTGATTTGCAAAACCTGTAAAGCTCCGGAGGTAGCTTGTGTATGCCATGTAGCCTCACAAGAAACTAGTCAAGCAGCTGTTAAGAAAATTATGGCGCAATTAAAAGGAGTTTGCAGAACAGGAGCGTAACTATGAGCTATTGGGGTAGGTATGGACACTTATCCTCAGTTGATGCAGCACGAGAATCATTGCTGGATATAGCTGAGCATGTAAAACCGGAAGAATTGCGAGATGAATTTAATCAGGATCTAACAATTACTCAACGTTATGATGCAATGAGATTGAAACGTACAATTTATGGTTTACAACGGGTTATTTGGATGAATGGTGGAATGGAACCAATAACTTGGTTACCAAAGCTATTTGATCATGTTGAAGAGCAGAGACTAAAACAACTTACATATAACACCAAGGATGGTGCCAATGTGGAAACCAAGCAAGCAGTACTTAGCTAATGTTGAGGCCCTATATGGGAATAGGGTAATTTGCCCCATAAACCCACCAAAAAAACGACGATCTCGCTCAACTAACCCTGAGGCCGCAGAGCAAATCAAAGTCGTCACCTTCGCGCGCACAGAAGGTTTAATGCTATTTAGCATACCTAACCATGGCAAGAGAAGTCCTTGGCTTGGAGAACGTGAGCGCAATATGGGGTTATGGGCTGGGGCAAGTGATCTATTCTTAGCTATGTCTAACGGGTTGTATAACGGGTTCTTTATCGAGATGAAGTCCCTGGGTCGAAAGCCAACTGATCTGCAGTATGCGTTTATGCAAAATGTGCGCAACCAGGGTTACAAGGCGGAATGGTATGATAATGCGGACGGTGCAATATTTGCTATTAGACAATACCTACATGATGTTAAGCCCGCTGCTTGATCTATTGCTTGGCGTCGAGCTATACTGATTAGGAGTAGCAAGTCCTCAGTTAGTTATTTAGTTGATCCGTCTTTCGTTTGAAACATCCCTGTATTATTTGGATCAACCCCTGGCTCTCCAAAGACTGGGGTTATTTTTCATGGATTGATTATGGTTTTATCTAAGTGTTGCCAAGAGCTTGTTTATGTCTATTCAGCCCATGAAGGCACATCATTTTATGTCTGTGTTAATTGCGATAGAGCTTGTGATACGATAGATGGCACTACCATAATCAAGGATGATGAGAATGGCATCATTTGACATAGCAGTGGAATTTGTATTGCTCAATGAAAAAGGTGTGGAAATCAATGAAGCTGATCCTGGTGGAATTACTAACCGCGGTATCTCATTACGATTTCTGAAAGCCATAGATTCTGATAAACTAAAATTATTTGGGATTTTCGACAAACCAAACGATGAAACTATTAAGACACTTGATATTATACAAACTAAAAATATCTACTACGATCAATTCTGGGTACATGCTCCATTTGAAAAGCTTCATAGCCAAGAACTCTGTAATTATCTATTCGATTCAGCTGTAAATATGGGTATAGCTCCTGCTGTCAAGGCGCTACAACGTGCATGTTGGTCTGTATTTGGTTGTAGATCTAATCATGCTGATGATGGCATATTGGGTGAAAATACGTTATACCTTGTGAATTCCATACGTGATATGCCAGCACTATTATGTGCCTTAAGATCTGAACGTGCTGGAGATTATAGATTAATTGCAGCATTGAATCCGACTGAGAAACAGTTTCTTAATGGATGGCTGAATCGCGCATATGACTAATACCAAGGATGGGTAACCTTAAGGTATAAGTATTGATTAAGTTTGAAAACCGAAGTAATGGACGTTACTATTATTTATTAATGCAGAAGGATTTACTCGATGATCTCGTTCTTATTGTATTGCGTGGGGGCAACCGTGGTTTGGCTTGTCTTAGAACTATTGGTCGAGGTAGTGAAGAAGTTCTTGAAGAAGAGATCCAAAAAATCACAAGACTAAGGTTACAAAGAGGATATATTCAAGTATCATAATTTGATCAATTAACACAAAAGGATTTGTGTAAATGCCCAGACATAAAAAACCAGGACACCCTCCTAAGTTTCCTACTCATAAACATAAAATCATTGAAGCTATTTCTAAAGGTGCATCTTTTACTTTAGCTTGTAATTACGCTCGTGTTTCTTATACCAAGTTTAGAGAATGGATTGTTAAAGGTGAGGATGAAGTAGCGCCAGAGTACGTTCAGTTCCTGGAAGACATAAAAGAAGCTGAAGGAATTGCTGCTATGAGATGGTTATCTAAAATAGACGATGCCATGGATAAAGAAGTATGGCAAGCAGCAGCTTGGAAACTTGAGCGAGTTCATGGCAAACAATATAGCTCTAATGCTGTAGTAAATGAATTGTCTGAAGATATAAAGAATTTAAGTGAACAGTTAAGTAGAGGGAAGGACCATGGCAAAGCTAACAACGAAAGCTAGGAATAAATTACCTAAATCAGAATTTGGTGAACCTGGATCGCGCAAGTATCCAATGCCAGATAAAGCGCACGCCAGGAATGCTAAAGCTCGCGCATCGCAAATGGTCAAACGTGGGAAGCTTTCTAAATCTGAGAAGTCTAAGATTGATTCAAAGGCTAATAAGATATTAGGTCATAAAACTTTATCAGGAATGAGGAAATAGTCATGGAAACACAAGCCAAGGAAGGCGTCGGAGCAACTGCATTTGATTTACCTAATAGTGAAAATCCAATGCCACATGCGCCCATATTTCATACAAAAGCGAAGGTTCCACGTAGAACTAACGAAGCTGCCAAGATAGTCAATGGTAGCAAAATTATGCGGCAGGTAATGGACGCAAAGTAATGCGTTCTAACCTGAAAGGCGATAAGGCCTTGGTGACAGCTATTATCTTACAGGCTATCTCTGATGCTATGAGTAAGAATAAGGATAATGATCCTGATGGCGCAGTGCGTTTTATCAATGCTAGGAATAAGTTATTTATCCATTATTGTTCGTTACTTAAGATTAATCCTGAATATGCAGCTAAGCGTATTCAAAAAGCACTTATAAAAGATAAGTTAGGTATTGCAAAGAATCTAAAGCGCTAAGGATAGTAAATGGCATCACTTGCACAATGTCGGCAAGAGTTTAATCAGATACGTGATTCGTTATCAAAGAGTCAATCGCAGCACATACAATTTAATGATAAGGAAACCATTATTTATGCAAGCGATAAGAATAAGATTTATGTTCCCTCTCCTACTGGTAAACTGTTTCACGAGTCTAACAGTTTTATTAATCTTGTCGTTGGCCCTTATGGATCTGGAAAGAGTACAATGTGCGTCAACTACATTGTTCGATCGGTCTGTGATATGCCGAGGTGGCACAATGGACGACGACGTGCGAGATGGGCAATCGTCAGAAATACATCAGGCGAGTTATATTCCACCACCTTACAAACCTGGCTCACATGGTTCGGCGAGCTGGGCGATATTCGCAAGCGACAGAAACCGTTACTCACCTACGAACACACCTTTAATGATGGACAAGGAGTAGTAGAACTTGAACTTATATTTATTGCCCTTGATAGGGAAGAGGATCTTAGAAAAATTAAATCATTGGAAGTTACAGGTGCATACATTAATGAACTTTCAGAAGTTCCTCAAGGCGCTCTCTCTCACTTCAAAGGCCGCGTTAATCACCGCTATCCTAGTCGTAGTTTTTGTCCAGATCCTTATTGGTCTGGTATTATCGCTGATACTAACCCCCCTGATATTGATCACTGGATTTATAAGGACTTCGAACTTAAGTCTCTTGACTCTTACCGAATCTTTCATCAACCGGCTGGATTACTAAAAAATGAAGATGGAATCTGGGTGCCTAATGTACATTGTGACAACGCTTCTAATCTTGCTAATGATTATTATGTTAAGTTGGCCGAAGGACAAACTGAGGATTTCGTCAAGGTCTACTGCCTTGGAGAGTACGGTAGCGTTGGGTTTGGTAAGAAGGTCTACCCCGAGTTTAATCCAGATCTTCATGCAGTCTTATCTCTTGGAGCGCTACAAGGTGAGCCGCTGTATCTTGGAATAGACTTTGGTTTAACTCCAGCTTGTGTAGTATGTCAGTTGACTCCTCGTGGTCAGCTACTGGTGTTAAAGGAATACATTGGAATTGATATTGGGATCAGATCATTTATAGAAATGGTTGTGATTCCAGGATTGCAGAAAGACTTTCCATATTGTACTAAATGGATAGGATATGCAGATCCTGCGGGCAATAATAGATCTGAGATTGTGGATGAGATGTCCTGTATTGGTGAGATCAATCAGTTAGGGATTAAATGCCATGCGGCTCGTACTAATGATATTGAGCCGAGGCTAGCAAGTGTGAGATTCTTCTTGAATCGCATGGTTGATGGTAAGCCTGCTTTCCAGATGGATCGAACCAAATGTCCAACGCTATTCAGAGGATTCACAAAGGATTATGTATACACGCGTTTGGCGGTATCAGGTGAAGAACGTTATCGTGATAAGCCTAATAAGAACATGTCATCACATCCTATGGATGGACTAGGTTATGATTGTATTGAATTGGCATCAGATAATATAGCTCGTGACAAGACTGTTAAGAATAATGTAGATATGAATAACCCAGTATTTAGGTGGCAGAATTAATATGACATGTAATTGTAAAAATCTTGATGGAACATTGAGTAATACCTGTAGAGGAACATGTTTCTCTTGTCTCGAGCAGACAGTAAAGATATTTGGTGAATTCAGTAAATCTGCAGAAGAAGTTTCTGAGACACTTCAACATTCAGGATATTGCATTAGATGCTTTAACTATGTCACTGATTGCAAATGTATGTGGGATAGTATTAGGAAATTAGAAACTAAGATAAAAGAATTAGATATATCTTCAGTAAATGTACAACTTTTGTATAGCACACGACAATCCATTGAAACATGGCAAAAAGGTTGTGAGTCATTTATAAGTGAATTGCGGTGCAGAATTAAAGAATTAGAAGACCGCATAAATAATTTAGAAATGGATGATTCTGATGAACGTCTTCATGATATTGAGAATATTGAGGCTGAAAAAAGATTGATTGAATTAGAAAGATTTCAAGAGATAACTCATGCTCAATATCAAAAAGTTATTAAAGAAAAAAAACCTCATACTTGTCCAAATTGTGGTGGCTTAGGTTTATATTACAATGCACCAACAAATTCAATGTACGAGCAGTTAGTTGATACCAAAGATGAGCAAGGAAGAATAGTAAAGAACTGTTATGCATGCGAAGGTAAAGGTATTATCTGGGGTTAGGAGTTGAGATCTAGACCAAATTAGAGGAATATAGGCAAAGGAATTTACATTAACAAGGAGCGTTAATCATGTCGGTATTTTCATTCAATATTTTATTCCCAGGTCAAAACAATGGTGTTGTCCCACGTATTGGCCATCTTTTCTCTAAAACAGATACATTAGCTACAATCTCAGCAGCAGGTTACCTTGATACTTATATCAAATCCCAAGGATTTGTAATCACAGCTAATGATGCTGTCATTGCTCGTGGTACAGATGGTACGCAATGGTATAAGCCAGTATTTACTAATGGTTCTTGCCAATTAACGGTACTGCCTTAATGGCTAATCAAGTTATTGATCCTTTATGGAAAGATACTTGCATTAAGGAATTAACTCCTGGTATCCAAACCAATAAAGAGAAGCAAAGCTTTAAGAGTCTTGATTCTCATAAGTCTCAACTAAAGAATGAAGAACTATGGTTTAGGGTTCAGGAAAGATAATAGTTTTCATTAACTAAAGGAGAGTAGTAAATGTTATTTGCAGAAGCACTTAAAGCGTTACACGAAGGGGAATATTTAGCTCGAGAGATATGGACAGGCGCAGAATATATTGTCCATATGCCAGGTATGCAATATCTATGGAAAATTCTAACGCAGCCAAATCCTAATGCTGGAAATTGGGTGCCATTAGTTGAAGATATGATTGCGGAAGATTGGAAGATTATACAACAAGTACAACCGGCAACACCGGCTGTAGCACCAAGTGCTTAAGATATAATTTTATGGCGTGATCAATGATTGATTGCGCCATAAAAAACATACATAGCGTACATAACCCAAGGATGGGGCAATGGAACGTACACCAGATGATTTAAAATCTCTTGATCCTGAAGAAATCAATGAGATGGAAGAACTCCGAATTGAT
>JAUZPI010000044.1 GCA_030706015.1 Bacillota bacterium | reverse complement strand
GGAATATTTTCTCTCTTGATGTATTCCCAAATATCTATTTCTCTCCAGTTTATAATTGGATGAACTCTTATATGGTTACCCTTCTTGAAATCTGTTTTAAATTGATCCCAAAGCTCTGGAGGCTGATCTGTATAATCCCATTCAGATTCTGCATTTCTTTCACTGAATACTCTTTCCTTTGATCTTGAACCTTCTTCGTCTCTTCTAACACCAACTATTAGTCCTTCAAATTCGTGTTCTTTAACAACCTGTTGAAGTCCCTCAGTCTTTAATGCCTTACAGCATACAAGTCTTCCTTGCTTAGGACTCATACCTGCATTGATAGCATCCCAGTTTGTATTTACAATTAAGTTAAGGTTATATTCCTTAGCTATTTTGTCTCTAAATTCTATCATTTCTGGAATTTTGTATTTTGTGTCAACATGAATTAATGGGAATGGACAATTACCGAAAAACGCTTTTTGTGCTAGCCAAAGCATTACAGTGGAGTCCTTTCCTATTGACCAAAGCATTCCAAGCTTACCAAAATGCTTATATGCTTCTCTTAAAATATATATACTTTCAGCTTCCAACCTGTCTAAATGATTCATTTTTTTTGCCCCCTATACACTTTATATTCTTCTATCTAATCCGCATCTGTATCTGATAGTTTCTTCTATCTTACCAAATACTAATTTATCAAATACCAAACCAAGCACGATAATAACTATCATTACAGCCATGACTTGACTTATATCTGCTAAATCTCTTCCTACCATCAAAACTTGACCTAAACCTTTAGTTGCAGAAAGCATTTCACCTGCCATTAATGCTCTCCAAGCAAAGGACCACCCCTGCTTCATTCCTGCAATTATTGAAGGAAGAGCTGAAGGAATTACTACATTCCAATATAGCTTTGGACCCTTTGCTCCCATGGTTTTTGCCGCTTTCATGTAAATAGGATCTACATTTTTTATCCCTGATTCTGTAGCTATAGCTATTGCAAATATTGATCCTATTGCAATAACGAACATTATAGCTTTTTCGTTTAATCCAAACCAAAGTATTGAAAATGGAAGCCAACAAATACTTGGAAGTGTTTGCAATCCTAAAATCAATGCACTGAAATTCTCATCTAAATACTTAAATCTTACTATTAATAACCCTATTATCAAACCTAATACTAGGGATATAAGATAGCCCACTACTAATCTCTCAAGACTAATAACTATGGCTATACCAAGGGTGTTATCCTTAATAAGTCCAATTAGTGTGCTAATTACATCAAATGGAGATGGGAAAGTATAAGCCTTCCATATCCCCAATACGTCAACACCGACTTTATAAACCAGCTCCCATATCGCCATCAGTATTATATAAAACAGAATCTTCTTCAATACTCCAATCGCTGTCGTACTCAACTTTTGCAACCTTCTCCACCTCCTCTTTAAGCTCTCTCATAACTTCAGCTGCTACATATGCTAGATCCACGCTTTGTGATTGTCTTGGCCTAGCAAGCTCTATTTTAAATTCTCTCTTAACTCTTCCTGGATTTGCTGACATTACAATAACTCTATCAGCTAAAACAACCGCTTCTTCTACATTATGAGTTACAAAAACTATGGTTTTCTTTGTTTCCCACCATATTTTTTGAAGTTCTAATTGAAGAATAGTTTTAGTTTGACTATCTAACGCTGAGAACGGTTCATCCATTAGAAGCACCTCAGAATCTAAAGTCAAAGCTCTAGCAAGAGCTACTCTTTGCCTCATTCCACCAGATAATTCATGGATAAACGAATTGGCAAACTTAGTCAAATGAACCATCTTAAGATACTTCATTGCTCTTTCACGTCTTTCTTCCTTTGGAATTCCTGCCATCTTCATACCAAATTCAACGTTATCAATAACTCTAAGCCAAGGGAATAAAGCTGATTCCTGAAACATTACCGCTCTGTCTGGACCAACACCTTTTATCCCTTCTCCGTTTAGATACACCTTTCCTTCAGTTGGTCTTTCAAGACCAGCTATTACATTCAACAGCGTAGACTTTCCACAACCAGAAGGTCCCAAAAGACATACAAACTCACCCTTTTTAAAGTTAAGATTTATATTATCCAAGGTATAAGTTTCTTTGTGTCTTGTTTTAAATCTTTTATTTACACCCTCTATCACTAAACTCAAATTAGCCACCCCCATTTCCTAATAATACCTTTACTTAATTGGCTGTTGTCCCTTTTCCTTAAGAATTTTATTTAAAATACTTAAATCAAATAGGCTATTTAAATTAGGTTTTTGTTTTAAAAATCCTGCTGAAACTGATAAATCAACCATATCTTTTGTTGCTTGCACCTGTGGATCATAAGTTATTGTAAGTCTCTTAAAGGAGGAGTCTAAAACATCCTTAGACAAAGGTTTTTTTGTTAAATCTTCAATTTGTTTGTTTACTGTTTCACTAGCCTTATCTACATTCTTGTTTGCATACTCAGTCAATTCCACATGAGTTCTTAAGAATTTTTCAACAAGATCTGAGTGATTCCTTAAGAAATCTCTCCTAACAGCAATTACAGCAGTTGGATACTTTCCTTCTTTCCAAATCTGGTTATAATCTAATACTACCTTGGCACCTGATTCATTTACTAGCTTTGAACCCCATGGTTCTGGTACAAGAGCAGCATCTATGGATTTCTTATCCAATAAGGTTTTTATATCAGAATTATCTGCTTGAACTATTTCTACAGTTCCGCCTTTTGTCTTATCCTTTAATTTATTCTGTTGAAGGAGATACCTTAAAGATAAATCCTGAGTGTTTCCAAATTGAGGTACTGCAACTTTTTTACCATCCAAGTCCTTGACACTCTTTATTGGTATATCCTTTCTTGAAACAAGAATGGCACCTGCATCTGTAGCCCCAGCAATGATTTGAATATCACCTCTAGATTTTGCATAAGCATTAATTGCCGGCCCAGGTCCTATATATCCTATATCCACTGCTCCTGCAAGTAGTGCTTCCATCTCAGATGAACCAGCATTAAACTGTTTCCACTCAATTTTTGTCTTATCACCAAAAGCCTTTTGAAAATCTCCTTGTTCCTTTCCAATTAAGGCTTGTGAGTGAGTAATATTAGGAAAATATGCTATTCTTACAGTGGAAGCATCATCCTTATTTGCCCCAGTTCCACAGCCTGCAAACATTGCAGCAATAAGTACTGCCGCTAGGCCCAGTACCAATTCTTTCTTTTTCACCTTTGCTCCCCCTTAATATTTATCCGATAATTAATACTTATTTGACTCTTTCCTATTGATGGTTATAATTTGTTCCTCACCATCTTTATCAACGATATGCCAATTTAAATATTCCTTATTGCCTTCAGTGTAAAGATATCCTCCGTTACCTCCAATATCAGCGCCAAGATAATACTTTATGGCATGAACTCCACATTCCTTTAAACAGGCAGTACATCCCCAGCAATTGTTTTCGTACTTTATATATGCTTTGCCATTTTCATCCTTATATATGAGACTTCCTGGACATACTTCCAAGCATTTTCCGCATCTTACACATTTATCTTTATCAATTTTTATGCTCATATATTTCATCCCTTCCCACTAGATTCCTTAGTATGATGTCTATTTCTCCATTTTCATATCTTGAATTTACATACTTCAACCAATTCGAATCATCTTTTTGTGGATAATCTGCATTTTCTTGATAACATCTCCATCTAGTTTCGGTTCTTGCTAATAGATGTGCAACAAGCACCTTTGCAACATATAATCTATCTATTATTTCATATATAAACATCAATTCGTGTAGATCATCTGCCTTCAGCTTGTTAGCTATTACCAAAAGTTCATCTATTCTCTTTGAAGCTATAGATAGCTTTTCTGAGGTGTATACATAATGCTGAGAAATGCCTCCCGCGTATTCATCCATAACTTTTTGCATAGCTTCTTCAACTTGCTCAATTGTATATGGATTTTGTTTGTTTTCAAAGAAGCTATCCACCTCTTTGAATTTTTCTTCCAGCTTAATGCTGTCTAGACTTTCATTATTTATTTCTTGTATATATTTAACCGCTGCCTCAGCTGCAATTTGCCCTTCAACAAGGCATCCTGTTACATATTTTTTTGGACTGCCGCCTGTTACATCTCCAGCCGCAAATAATCCATTTATAGTAGTTTTTCTATTTGTATCTACCCAATAGCCGCTGGCAGTATGACCACCAACTATATAAGGTTCTGTTCCTTCAATTTCAACATCCTGATTAGTAGGGGAAGTTTTGTTCTCCACCCATTTGAGTGTTTGTGAAGGGGCCATATTTAAATATGCCTTCAACAAATCTTGTTCTTGTTGCTCATTTATACCTGATGTTTTTAAATAACAAGGACCTCTGCCATTTAGATTTTCCATTACAGTAGCATAAAGTCTGTTAATTGTGGTTGGTTTACCATAGTTTTGAACATAACGTTCCCCTTGGCTGTTTATTTGAGGAGTTCTCACTCCTTGAGCAATGGTTCCAGTAGGAGCTATGGTATCCTTACATCTTAAAGCAATGAACCTCATTTCAAAGGTTGTCATCTCTGCACCAGCTCTTATACCCATCGCGTACCCTGCTCCAGTATTGAAGGGACTGTACCACATTTTATGTCTTGAGAAGGTTGGATTGTTTGGCTTGTATACTCCTGCTGCTCCGCCTGTAGCGCATATAGTTGCCTTGGAATATATCACATACAGCTTTTCTTCCTTTATTGAAAAACCATATGCACCAATCACTTTGCCATCCTTTAGTATGTAATCAAATATATTTACACCATTTAAAGTTTTAATGCTCTTCATTCTACCAACAGCATTTGCTAAAATAGGCTTAATGTTTTCTCCATTAATTTTTATACTTCTTTTGCCTCTAGTAACATATTTACCTGCTTCATCTTTTAAAATTGGGAGACCTTCATCCTCTATTCTTTTAGTCACACTGTTTAAGCCTTTAGCAATGGTGTATACAAGATCTTCCCTAATCACACCATCAAATTCTTCTCTAACATAATCTACAAAGGATTCTGCTGTTTCACCTTCAGTAATATATGCATTTAATGCATTAACCCCTGCTGCAAGACAACCGCTTCTTTTTATGTTAGATTTTTCTGCAATTACTATCTGAATACTCGGATTATCTGAAGCAGCCAATGCCGCAAAGCATCCTGCCGCCCCACCTCCAACTATAAGTATATCTGTAGTTAAAACCTCTGGCTTTAATCTCATGATTCTACCCCCGCTGTTTTGCATTTGTAATTTTAATTTGTTTTAATTCCTAAATACTCAATTATAGAGTCAACACACTGCTCTAAAGTATTTAAATGGGTGGAAACTGTTACTTCAGGGTTCAATGGTACTTCATATGGGGAATCTATACCAGTAAAATCCTTTATTTCTCCATTTCTAGCTTTCTTATATATACCCTTTGGATCTCTTTGTTCACAAATCTCTAAAGGACAATCTATATATACCTCTACAAAGTCTTCTCCTAGTAATTTTCTTACCTTTTCTCTTTCCTCTATAAAAGGTGAAATAAAGGTTGCAATAGTGAGAACTCCTGCATCTACAAACAGCTTAGAAACCTCTGAAATTCTACGTATATTTTCGATTCTATCCTCTTTGGAAAAGCCAAGATCTGAATTTAGCCCATGGCGTACATTATCTCCATCAAGTAAATATGTGAGTTTTCCAAGTTCATGTAATCTTTTTTCTAAAGCTACTGCAACTGTGGATTTTCCAGAGCCTGAAAGTCCAGTAAACCAAAGCAGCTTAGCTTTCTGATTTAGCAGGCTTTCCCTTTCCTCTCTGTTAACATTGGTCTTATGCCAAACTATATTAGTTGCTTTTTTTTCCACAAAATCACCTCATATTGCATTTAATCCATTTTCAATATCAGCTATAATGTCTTCTACATCTTCTATTCCCACTGATAATCTTATTAGGTCCTCGTAAACTCCCATTTGCTCTTTCTCTTCAATTGTATTACCAGCGCAGATGGTAGAAGCTGGATGGATAACCAAAGTTTTTGTATCACCTATATTAGTTACATTAGCTATAAACTTTAGGTTATTTATAAACTTAAAGCAATTTTCTTTTGACCCAAGTCTAAAGGTTATTACTCCACTAGCACCCTTTATATAATATTTCTTAGCCAGTTCATAGTATTTAGAAGTTTTAAGTAATGGATAATTTACAGCACTAACCTTGGAACTTTCTATTAAGTATTCTGCAACGTCCAAGGTGTTTTTACAGTGCTCCTTCATTCTAAGAGCAAGGGTTTCTATTCCAGTAAGGTTAAAGAATGAATTTAATGGTGATACAGCAGCACCAATATCTCTTCCAACAGTTGCCTTAAGCTTTCCTGTAAAGGACATCTTTCCATACATCTTTGCATATTGCTTAAAGTTTAGATATCTGTCACTCTTTAATTTCTCAGTTCCTCCATCTACAATAATTCCACCGATGGAGTTTGAGGTTCCGTTTATATATTTTGATGTGGAATGTATTACTACATCTACACCATATTCCAGTGGTTTTATTAGGTATGGTGTAGTTACAGTAGAATCCACTATAAATAAAATGTTATTTTCTTTACAAACCTTAGAAACTTCTTCTAAGTCCAATACATCCATTTTTGGATTTCCTATAGTTTCTCCAAAGACAAGTTTTGTCTTATCAGTAATTGCATTTGTTATGCTTTCTCTATCCAAGGCTTCTAGAAACTTTACTGTTATACCATAACTATTTAGGTTTCTAAGTAAAGTATAGGTTCCTCCGAATAATCCTGCTGATGCAATTATTTCGTCTCCGCTTTCAACTACATTCATAATTGCTAAATATATAGCACTCATTCCAGAGGACGCAGCAGTAGCTGCAAGTCCTCCTTCTATGCTGGCAATCCTTCTTTCAAAAGCTGTTATCGTTGGATTAGTAAGTCTTGAATAGGCATATCCCATAGATGTACCCTTAAAAATATTTTCTAACTTTTCCGCTGATTCATGCTTATATGCATTTGAGAAGTAAATAGGTGTATTAGTAGCGCCTGTTTCATTCTCCATATAATTTCCATGGATAAGTTTAGTGTTAAATTTCATAGCCCCCACCTCGATTATAAAGTTTTCTATTTACTTCTTTTCAATAACAAGAAGATTATATCCATCAAAACTTGTATCTATAGAAACTATTTTATGGCCTTCTTTTTCCACGCTCTTTGGAACATTTTCTATTGGTGCTCCATCATCTAGATAAAAGCCTCTCTTGTCGCCAGATTTTATCTTTGAAAGTTCTATTTTAACCTTAACAAAATTTATTGGGCATTGAACTCCTCTAAAATCTATGATTTCATAATTAGCCTCTTGTGAAGCTGCTGCTAAAGCTTCTGCACCATTGTCTACTTCTTTGGGAAGTGTTATTTCAAGTTGACCATTTAAAGAATCATACATTGCTTTAACTTTATTTATAACATACTCAACCTCTGCCGCCTTATCTGATATATCTTTTATATCACCAAGCTTGAAGTCAATTAATGTATCTACAAGGTCTGAAGTTTCAGCCTTTAAATATCCTTCATTGATAAAGTACTTAGTAAATTCTTTAAATATTTCTCTATCCTTATTTGTGTCAATTCCCTTTAATATAAGCAACACTCTTGCTGAGGAAACTGCTGCATTATATAAATCACTAGAATCTTTTGTATTCTTGAATTTATTTAATGCATCATCAGCATTTGTCATATCAAGCTTCATAACATCAAATACTCCTGTGCTGCATTCTCCAGGTCCACGTCCTTCAATGGAGAATCTGCTGCAAGAACCATATTCATAATATAAATCTGGATTCTCACTAAAGCTTTCTACAGTTGAGTATTGTTCTATTAATTTCTTTATATCTTCTGATTTATTATTAATGAATTCTTCAAAGCAATCAAAAGCTGATTCACTCTTTAGAATAGCTAATTTTAGTAAGAACTCAGGTACTTTCTTAGCAGGAACATCTCCATAAACAGTTCCCATAGCAGCTACACCAGCTCCAACTTTTCCTCCTAAAGATACAGAATATACTGGAACAAAACCATCTTCTGTTCTCTTCGCTCTTCCACTTAAACCAATAGCTCCTTTTTCATGCTGACCGCAGGAATTAGGACATCCTGAAATAAATATTCTTGGAAGGGCAGCTTTTACTTTGTCATCAACAGCTTTGAATTTTTCTTTTATATCCACTAGAAGGCTTTGTGATAGGCAAAGTCCTAGCTGACAAGTTGCTGCTCCTGCACAAGTTACTGAATTATATAAATTGAATTTTGATGAGAAATTTGAAATAATATCTACTAGCTTTTTGGCATCCTCAAGCTTTAAATCTCTAACAAAGAATCCTTGAGTAGTTGCAAGTCTTATAGAAGCTTCATATGGAAGTCCTTTTAAAAGCCCTAACACATTATCAAGGTCTGATGATAATAAGTTTCCGCTTTGTGGATGTATATAAACTGAATAATACCCTTTTTGTTTTTGTTTAAATAGCACATTTTTTAGGTCTTCAGTTACTGTATAGTTATCCTCTAATTGTGAATATTCTTTTTCTACTGCTTCTATTTTTACATCGATACTTCTTTCTCTTTTAACCTTTTCTAATTTTTCCTTGAAGAGTTGAAGGAATTTCTCTGCACCAAGTCTGTAAACTATATATCTAATTCTAGCCTTATGCTTGTTGCTCCTGTCTCCCTCTTGTTCAAAAAGTTCTTTCATTGCTTGAGCATAGTATAGTATTTCTTTATCTTCTATAAAATCAGCTATTTTAAGTGAAGTTGTTGGATTTCCACCAAAACCGCCTCCACCGTATACTTCGAAGCCTTTTTTACCATCTTGTATTTTGGCTACAAAACCTAAATCTGCTATAGTAGCATTTCCATCATCTACTGGACTGTTTGAGAATGCTAATTTATACTTTCTTGGCAGATTCATTGTTGAAGGATCTTTTATTAAATAGTTTGTGACTGTTGCAGCATATGGAGTTACATCAAAAACATCATCTTCTGACACACCTGTAAGAGGAGCACAAGCTACGTTTCTTACTGTATTTCCACCAGTACCTCTTGTTATTATACCTACCTCTACAAGTTCATCCATTATCTTGCATGTATCATCTAATTCTACATTTTGAAATTGGATATCTTGTCTTGAAGTCAAGTGAAGCTTTCCATTTGCATATTTCTTAGCTGCTTCGTTTATTGCATAAAGCTGCTTAATATTTGTAATACCGCCTGGTATTCTTGTTCTTGTCATGTAAGTTTCTTTTTCTCTTTGCTCATATATACCCATAGAAACTCTGAATGCTTTGAATCTTACAGGGTCTATGCTGCCGTCCTTATATTGCTTAACCTTTTCTTTATAATCCTCTATAAACTTTAAAAATTCCTTCGTTATTTCAATCACTAATATTCACCCCTATGCTTTATTTAGATTATCTTGTATTCAAGTTTTTCCACGTCACCTTTAACTATCTTGAATATATTAAAAACTACATCATTATGAAGAGATAAAATTCCATAAAAAGCATTTGGGTCAAATGCTAGTCTTTTATCTTCTTCTGAAGGTCTTGAAGGTGAAAAAGGGTGAGAATGATAGTTTCCAAGAAGCACTAAACCTTCATTTCTTATGTCTCTTACTGTATCAAACTGCTCCTTTGGATCCATTGAAAAATGTTCACTGCTCTCGTCTGTATTTCTAAGTGCATATACCTTTTTTATGTACACATCATTATCCTCTTTAGTACCTGCTAGAAATCCGCAGCATTCATTTGGAAACTCATTTTTTGCCTGTTCCACTATTTTCTCAAATTGGTCCTTTGATATATAAATCATATTTATCACCCATTCAATTTTCCTGTTTTTAAATCGCAGGATGCTTGTTCGTAATCTACTAACTCTTTAATTGTTGGATTTTCTCCACAAACTCCGCATTTCTTGTTGTGGCTTAATTTTATTTTTCTAAATTCCATCTTTATAGCATCATAAGTTAATAGGTATCCTGCTAAATTATCACCAAGTCCTAGTATATACTTGATTGCTTCTGTAGCTTGAAGTGTTCCTATAACTCCACCCATAACACCTAAAACTCCAGCCTCTCTACATGTTGGTACTACTCCCGCTGGTGGTGGTGCTTGGAATATACATCTGTAGCATGGTGTGCCTTTTCCCGGAATATAAGTTGTTATTTGACCTTGAAATCTTATTATTCCGGCATGAGAAAAAGGTTTTTGAGCAAGAACACAGGCATCATTAATTAAAAATTTAGCTGGGAAATTGTCTGTTCCATCTATTATAAAATCATAGTCTTGATCTTGTATTATTCTCAATATATTATCTGAAGTAACAAATTCATTATAAGTTATAACATTAACATCTGGATTCATATCATTTATTGTTTCTTTACCAGATTGAACCTTAAGCTTACCCACATCTTTTGTTTGATGGATTATTTGTCTTTGAAGATTTGATAAATCAACTACATCTCCATCAACCAAACCTATTGTACCTACACCTGCCGCCGCTAGAAACATTGCAGCTGGTGCACCAAGTCCACCTGTTCCAATAACAAGCACTTTAGAATTTAGGAGTTTCTCTTGTCCTTCAACTCCTACTTCAGACAATATTATATGTCTTGAATATCTTTCAATTTGGTCGTCTCTAAAATCCAATGCTTCCGCCTCCCATGAAATATAAAAATTCTATTTCGTCGTTTTCCTTTAACTTAGTTTCTGAGAATTTATCCCTGTCTACAAATTCACCATTAAGTTGAACGGAAACCATGTCTGGCATTTCCACATTTTGGATTTGTAATATTTCTGTTACCGTTACATCATCTTTTATTTCTTTTACTTCGGAATTTACTTTGATTTTCATTGTTTTGCCCCCTTCAATTTTCATCGCAAGTATTTCCTACTAACTTTATAGGATTATACAAAGTTATTATTTTTATAACTAAGTTACCATCATTTCTATGGGATGTCAATATATTTTGAGTATATTTCCTAGAAAACTTGTATGTTTTAAGTTTTTCATCTACAAATTACTTATTATCCCAGCATAATTTATAATTCCCTATAGAGCAAAAAATCCACTAAAGCCGCTTTGCTCTAGTGGATTTTTTATAATTTTTACAAATCTTTATTACCATAGGAAATAAGTATTCTATAAATTTCTTCCTTAATTTGTTCTTTATTTTCAAAATCTATCCTATTTATAATATCTGAATATACTATCTCTTTATAAAATTCATTTCTTAAGTGTATATCCTTTATATACTCAGGTGCGATTTTTCTTATATCACCCATAATCTCAAGAAATATTTCATACTTAAAATCAAAGCTCTCTTCCATATCCTCTCGTATCTTCTTAGCTAAGGTAGGACTCTTTCCATTAGTTGATACCGCAATGGTAAGGTCTCCTCTTTGCAGCTTTGATGGCACAATAAAATTACATATATCTGGCTCATCTACCACATTAACCAGCTTATTATTTTTAATACAATCCCTGTATATCTTCTCATTAACCTCTCTACTATTTGTGGAAGCATACACTAAATAACCACCCTTTATATACTCATAACTATAGGTGTCATTTATAAATTTTATCTTCTTAAGTTCTATTAATTCTTTAAATTCTTCTATTACATCTCTACTTATAACTGTAACTGAAGCCATATATTCTAGAAGAGAAAGTGTCTTTCTGTAAGCTACTTTTCCTCCACCTATTACAAAACATTGCTTGTTTTCTACATCCAGCATTATTGGATAATATTTTTTCACTACATATCCTCTCTTTCCTTCACAGTTAGCCTTTTTAGCCTCCAATATATTATAGCAGGTAAACTATCTAATTTACCTGCTATAAGTTGATCACCTAAATATATAGTATTGTAAGTAAAAGTATTATTCAACTACAAATTTATCTACTGAGCCCTTTAGCCTTTCTGCTAAAACCTTCAATTCACTTGAACAAGCTTCTATCTGCTCAGTGGACGCCAGCTGTTCCTGCATAGATGCTGATACATTAGATATTGAGCCTGCTGTTTGTTTTGACGAGATAGAAATATCTTGAACCACGCCCACTATTTCCTCTTTTTTCTCAAGCATAATTTTGCTGCATGCTTTTATATCATCAGATTTTTCACGAAGGTTTTTAATAAACTCTGCTATATTAATAAATATTTTTTCTGTTTCAGCCACTGCCGCTTCCTGTTCCTTTGAACTCTTTTGGCTTTCATCCATAGATTTAACAGCCGCCTTTGACATAAATTGTATATTCTCAATTAAAGTTTTTATCTCTGTAGAAGATTTTGCTGATTCCTCTGCTAATTTTCTAACTTCATTTGCTACAACCGCAAAACCCTTACCCATTTCTCCTGCTCTTGCTGCTTCGATTTCAGCATTGAGAGCAAGCAGCTTAGTTTGATTAGCTATTCCGCTGATAGTACCAACCACCACTTCAATTTCATCTGACATTTTATCCATAGCTCTTATAACCTTATTTACATTATCAGTTGCAATTTTTCTTGCTTCTGATTTATAAATTAGTTCCCCAACTATTGATATTCCTGAATTACTCAAGTTAGATGTACTTTCTAAGATGTTGTTCATCTTTTTTCTTCGTTTTGATACTTCATCAATATTTTGAGCCAGCTCATCTATTTCTTTTTCACCTTTTTCAGCATCACTTACCTGTATTTCAGAAGCATTGAGAATTTCTTGAGTTGCTAAAGCAACGCTATTAGCTGCTTCACCGGATTGTTCTACAGCCATATTTAAAGTCTTAGCTGAATTATAAAGCATAGCTGAGGATTCCTTGGTTTCTGAAATTACTTCCTTCATAGATATTTGCATAGTTTTTAATGCTTTCCCTAACACACCAATTTCATCACTTCTATTTAAAATCTTATCTGAAATTAGGTGTGTAAAGTTCCCCTTTGACATACCCTTTATATAGTTTATTGCTTCTATTATAGGTTTTGTAAATGAATTACTAAATATAACTGCCACAGTTCCAGACAATATAATAGAAATAATAAATAGTATAAATATAAATATTTCCATATCATAAACACTTCCCATCAGCTCACTTTTTTGAACTAATGATACATATTTTAATCCTGTTTTTGGTGAAGTGTATATGTTAATCATATAATCATTATTACCAATTCTTGTTTCAAAGTTACCACTCTTCACTTTAGAAATATCTTTTGATTTTATCAGTTTTAAATCATTTATATTCTTAAAGGTATTCTGAGCATTTTTAGGATTTGCTATTATAGTGCCGTCTTCCTCTGTAAGAATAACATATCCAGTTTTGCCTAGTTTTATGTTTTTTACAACCTTTGCAAGTCCTTCAACACTAACATCAATACCTTGTACACCTATTATATCTCCATTATCATCTTTAACCGTGGCTACAGTACTTACCACTATATCTTTGTCATTAGAGGAGATAGATGAGCTATCTCTCACTGCATCACCACTATTATCCATAGCTTTTTGGTACCAAGATTTCAATCTTGGATCAAAATTGCTCTTTATGCTGCTTTTAGGCCATTGTATATATGCTCCATTTTTTGTTGCCAAATAGACATATGCCACTGAAGGATGAGTACTTCCAAAATTTGAATAGATATAATATATTTGCTGCTCTAACCCGCTGCCCTTTGAAGGGTCCATATCTATTTTTCCTTTATCGCCTTCAATATTTACATAGCTATTTAAAGTAGAATCTGCCTTCTTTATGCTATTGTCTTTGGCTAGGTATTTTACATTTTCTTTGATGGAGTTAAAATACATGTCCATACCATTATCTACTTGCTCAGTCTGTTTTGAAGTTGTATCTGAAAATTGCTTTGTTAAATTGCTTTTCATTTCAACGAAAATAATGCTGCTTATCATACCTATAACAATAACTATTAATAATAAAAATACAGTTATAAGCTTGTTTTTCAAACTAAAAAGTGCATTAGTTTTTATGGAACTTTTATTTATACTTTTACCATTAATGAATTGCACATCTGTTTGCTTTGGCATATCTAGGCCTCCTAAAAAAATTCTTTAACACTTTTTTAATTATATTAATCACTATATATTACTTCAATCAACAACCAACTTATTTATCTTACCCTTAACCTAGATTTAACCATTCCATAACACATTTTACCTCAGTTAACCTCATATTCAAATACTTAACAATTATCACAATAAATTACCATTATATTTTCGTGCAAAAAATAAATGACTGCTTTATGAGAAGTCACTAAAAACTTACACTTTTCAGTGTCCCATTTTCTTGCAGTCATTTTTATTTAATACATAAAAATGGTTTATCAAATGATAAGATATATGATCAATTTTACGAAAGCACCACAATACTTTTAGCGATATTGGTTAGTTTCTTTAAGTTCCCATCATAAAAATCCTTGGAAACTAATGCGTAAAAATCATAATGAATATTGTTTTTAACAACAACTACCCTTAAACACTTTTTACCATCAGAATCACTTAGCAGCCATACCCCCTTTTCCCCTGAATTCGTAACGAATTGCTTATATACACCACCTGCTTCTCGTGTCTTATCCTTTAGATCTTGTTCATAATTCCCTTGAACTTTATCTGCAAAAACCCTTACATCATTTCCATCCTTATCATAAAGTATAGCTCCATCACCATTTTCACTTTCTAAAACATCTGCCCAATCACTTGGAAATGACGTTTTGAACGTATACTTTGCATTAATGTAGCTATGCAATTTATCTTCTGAGCTATCACCTTGCAACCTATCATCTGCCGCGGCAGATTCAATATTATTAGAGCTAGGTTTACTCGTATTTGTGTCTTGTACTTTTGTGCATCCTGAAAAAAATAAAATACATAATACCAACAGTAATAAGGATACGTTTTTCTTTTTCAATGTTGTCACCACCTCAAAAAATATGAAAACAAATATTGATTCAATTAAATTATATATCATTTGTAATAATTGTAAATATATGTTTCCATTTTTTATAAATACAAATTTCTCCTTTAAGTACTTACTGTAGTTTTGTGGAAGCATTATAAATACATACATCCTGAAAGTTTTACATATTTCTAACAAAAACATTTTAATATAGCAAAAATTAAAGGCATGCATTAACATGCCTTTAACCATACTATACCTAGGCTGTAATCTTTTCTATTCCAAGTTCATGAAGTTTATCCCACAGTTTTTTCATAGTAGCTTCAGGATCCCTATAAAACTCGCTTCCTCTTATCCTATAAATTGTCCATCCAACTCTCTCTAATGCCATCTGTCTTTCACGCTGCTGCTCCCAGCCTTGAAGTCCATCCCATCTATCACCATCACATTCTATGGCTACTCTGCTGCTTTGGCCTTCTACAACAAAGTCCACCCTATATCTTCCTAGCTTAACAAGAGCCTTAACATTATATCCATTAGATTTTATAGTATCAAAAACATCTTTTTGAAGCTGAGAATTAAACACATGCTCTTCGTTAGATTTACTAGTTCTAAGCAATGTAGGATCCATGCAATATCTAAGCAGCTTTGTTCTAACACAATTAGAATTTAGTTTTTCAGGATCTACTGAATAAAATAACCACATTTGATTTCTAGCCCTACTAGCAGCAACATTAAATCGTCTTATATCAGTTTCTCTAGTTAACGCTGTGAACCTCATATTATTTGCCACTACCATAGATAGGAACATTATATCTCTTTCATCGCCTTGAAAGGAATATGCATCTCCGCAAATTAATTTTCTCTTTATCATCTCTCTTTCACCTAGTCTTTGTCTTAACATATTTTCAATGTACTCAGCCTGGGCATCCCCAAGAAGTGATATAACTCCCATGGTCATTCCAGCGTACTTTTTATCCTTACAACATTCAACTATTTGATTAACTACTGCTTCCGCTTCATTAACATTAATTTGCTTCACCTTATCTCTGGCTCCTTCATCAACTCTAATAGCTTTAATAGGAGAGTCAAAGGTTTCACTGATTTTGGGATGTCTTAATGGTATTATTTCCCCAGAATAGCAAAGATCATTACTAAAGCCTATTATCTCTGGAACACATCTAAAATGCTCCTTAAGCAGAAGTCTATTTGGAAATACCCTAAGGGCAGTATTATATAAACTTGTTTGTAAATCAAACCATTCTGAATGAGGTATATCGGTTAAATATCTATCAATTAAGTCATTAATTATTTCTTGATCAATACCAACTGCTTGAGGACTTATCTGCTTATCGTCCCCTACTATTACTGCTCTTTTTCCTCTAAATAATGCACATAATCCAAAAATATCACTTTGGCTGCTTTCATCAAATATTACTACATCAAATAAATTACTATTAAGTTTAATATTCTCTATTACTCTGTTTAAGGGCATAATCCACACTGGTATAGAATCTTTACACTTTTCCATTTCCCGCTGAGCCATACTTCTATATTTACCTGCAAATTTACCCGTGCCCTTCCCTATTCTCTTTACTGCTTGCATCCAAGCATAAAGACTTCTCTTTTGTAGGTCAGTAGTATTTACAATTTGGTTATACCAGGCTTGCTTTGCTACAATTTCTTTAGTAAGTATTCTTTCTTTTTCTTTCTCATCCTCTATGGCCTTTTCCATAATCTCAGGTCTTACATTATGTGCTCTTTGAAGTAAAGCATTAAACTGCTTCCACTTCCATGCTTTAGTGATATCTTTATATTTCTCTCTATTTTCGTCATTTACTATCTTATCTGCTGTTTCAGGTGCATATTTTCTCAGTTTATTTAAAAATACATATATTTCATCAATCACAGGTACTAGCTGTTTTAATCTTACTATTTCCTTATAAACTTCCTTAATCTTTTCTTTATCTTTGAGTTTAACAGCTTCCGCAAGGTATTCAATACCACTAACACTATTAGCTAATTTCCTTACATTTTCAATGTAAGCTGCACATTTCTTATACTCATTAATGTGCTCTATGCTTGTTATGCCTTTTCTTAAATAACCATAAGTACCTTTGCAATACCAATCTATTTTATTAAAGAAAGCTATTTCTCCAAATGTATTAATTATTTTAGCCTTATAATTAATATTCCAATCAATAATGGTTCCTAAAGTTTTTACATCATGCTCTAATCTAACAATAGTATTAACATCTAATTCTTTTATCTCTTCAGCTCCATATTCCTTTGTTGTTAAATTCCATAAACTCTTCAGTTCATTTTCTAGCAGGGTTTTGTCCACATATATTTTGATTACTTCCGATTGTTCCCTGGATTTTATAGACTCACCATCTACAAGACAGCCATTAAGAATATATTCACTTTCGTTGTGAACCATCTTAAACATCTTTCCAAGTTTATGTTTCTTCTTTATAGTATCGTATATGATTTCGAAATCTTTTTTAAATTTATATATATCTACATTATCAGGTACAACTATTTTATGAACAGTAAGTCGTCTCTGCATATCTGCGATATCCTCTATATAGTTCTTTGCTCTCATATATAGATGTTTTATAACTGGACGTACTATTTCACTTGAATAATAACAGTCCATTATATTTCCAAGCCAACTATTTTCGATTTGTTCCATTTGTTTCTCTGCTTTATCAAGCAGCTCTACTACTTCACTATAATCCTTCTTTTCATCATAGGGTATTGACCACCCAACTATATTTTCCTCTAAAGAACTATACTCTTTTCCTAGTGATTCATAACTATCTAACATTAAGCACAGCTCATCACTAGTTGGCAATTCTCTAAGTACACTCTTTATATTACCAATCTTTTTTATATCTGAGCTGCTGGCTAAAGATAACTTGTACATCATACTTATAAACTGCTGCTCTGTCAGCGGACAATCTAATTCATGATTTATATTATCTTCAACCCAGGAGCAGTTTTCTTCGTGCTCCTTTACCCACTTTGCAATTTCAGTTAATTTGTAAAACTTGCCCTTATGGTTTAGTTTTTTGTTTTCTATGCGTTCAGCATCCTTCAATTGCTCATATAGTTCCTTCTGTTTATTTCTGCAATAATCTAATTGTTCTTTAAGGATAGAGACTTCTCTATTTAACTCCTCAGGATTTATTATTAAGTTTTCAGTAATTTTTCTTACTGACTCATCTAATTCTTTAAAAGACCTAGTGTCATCTCCTAAAATACTTATACATAAAGGTCTTATCTCCTCAGGGATTTTATCTGATAAAACTCTAAGTGCTCTCCCCGTTTGACTAGTTACAAGCACCCTCTTACCATGGGCAAGAAGCTGACATATCAAATTTGCTATAGTATGACTTTTCCCTGTACCTGGCGGACCTTGAACTACTAGCCCAAAATTATCTACCAGTTTTTTAACCACCTCTTTTTGTTCTTCATTAGCAGGCAAAGGAAATAGCAAATTTTCACCTACCCCTTTCCACTGCTTAATGGTTTCCTCACTCATATCAACTGGTTTATCTGTTATTAAGGTTTCTATAGTTGCAGGAATAGGATATCCTTCGTTTATAGCCTTTATAATATTAGTCAATTCATTGTGCCATAGCCTCTTATCCTTCTTCCTAACTATAATCACCGGTGCATTGTAAAATACAGGATACTTTGTACACTTAATATCCCCTATAGAACATAGTTGTTTCTGAATCTCACCCTCTGGATTTACATCAGAACTTAAATAGTGGGCAATCTTATTAAGCATATCTTCAAGATCATCAATATTTCTTGGATTAAATGCAATACTTGCCTCATCCTTAGAAGTATACTGCTCCTGCCTTGCTACAAATTCTTCTTTAACCTTTAATATCTTTTGAGCATTTGGTATTTCAATGCCACTAAGGATTTCAAGCTCCATAAGTGTATTATGATTAACTGGTTTTAAAGTAAATTTACCTTTTTCAGCATTAAAGCTAAGTTCCATTCTTGTAGTTAAAATAGGATGAATTATTTTCTTCCCGTCTATGTACCATGATAAAATATGATTTCCCCATATTATCTCTAAATTGTCACTATTCTTTTCTAACAATAAAAATAATTGAAAAAATTCATCATAAAGTTCCTTATTACTTTTATTTATCTCAAACCACTCTTCCTTAGTATCATCATTAATTATACAATTTTTATATTTATCTAATAAGTTAGATTGCCAATAAAGCTTCTCGTACTGGTTTACATTTCTTATAACATCCTCATCCATACTTCTTATGCTGAGAAGATAAGAAAAAAGATTTTTAACTCTCTCTTTGGTATTCATTCTCATACCCCCATGCCGTATTTTGCCAATCATATTTCATTATAACATATTTTACCATATTTTTGGGAGTTTCAGTTAAATTTTGGATAATAGCTTAAAATTTTTTTGTTATTTTTATGTAAACGTTTTTATTGTTTTATTATGTTTTTTATTGTATACTTACATTAATGAACACCCAATATATGGATTGATTTGTAAGTGAGGTCTATCTTATGTTTAAGTTACATATTAAATCAATATTTCAACTGTTTATATTACCTTTACTAGTATTAGTGGCATGTTTTCTTACAGGAGGCATAACCAGCCCTTTTTTCATTGTGCTAGCAGTTCTAATTGCATACCTTGGTTTTACTAATGATATAAAAATCAGCATTTTTTTAGGTATTATATGCTGCGCTTCATTATATTTAATTTCTCCTTACTCTAGAAATTATCTTCAGCAATATCTTAATTCTTTTACTATTCTAGTTATATTTTTTATTATTACTATAGTATCAGGCATTTTGGGACTTTTAGAAAAAAAATCAATGACAAAAGATTATAATGGGCTTTTAGATGTAGTAAAATGCTTAATAAACGCAATTGATGCAAAGTCACCACTAACTCATAGACATACGGAAAGAGTCTGCATCTACTCGGTAAAGATAGGGTCGGCACTTCAGCTTTCTAATGAAGATTTACTAGCGCTTAACCACGCTGCCCTACTCCATGATGTAGGTAAAATAGCTATACCAGATAAAATATTGGACAAGCCTTCAAGATTAACTGATGCAGAATTTGAAGTTATTAAATCCCATACAACAAGAGGCTATGATATTTTAAGCTCCGTGGAAGATCTAACAGATTTAAATAAGGTAGCCAGTGTAGTGCTGTCTCATCATGAAAAATTTGATGGGACCGGTTACCCCAAACACTTAAAAGGACATGAAATTCCTTACTTAGCGAGAATAGTAACTATTGCAGATTCCTTTGATGTTATGACGTCACAAAGGCCATATAATAAAAGAAAAAGTATAGACGATGCCATTCAAGAACTTATTTCATGCAAATGGACTCATTTCGATGGTAATATTGTAGATGTGTTTGTGGATATATTAAAGAATGATTATGAACTAAGAAGCATGGTGCAGAAATATAGTGAAATGAATATAGTTGAAGATAGAAATATATAAAAGTACTGAGGGATGTAAACTATAAATTATCCGCAAAACAGGATAGTTTATAGTCTCCTATAGAGTAAAAAGAGTGATATTTTATGCTTTCATAAAATATCACTCTTCTTTGCTTGTCCTAAATCATTCTCTACTTTTTAGTAGAATCTCTTACTATTAACGTATGAGGTAACACGTAATGCTCTTTTTCTATTTCCTTTTTATTTACTATCTTTATCAGCATTCTCATACCAACTGATCCCATATCGTAGGTAGGCTGCTCTACTGTAGTTAGTTTTGGATAATAAATAGATGCTAGGTAAATATTATCAAAACCTACTACTTCAACATCTTCTGGTACTCTAATATCTCTTTCTCTTAGAGCATTGATAGTACCCATTGCGATTTCGTCTGAAGCACAGAATACTGCTTCAACTTCTTTTTTATCCAAAATAGTTTCTATTCCTATTCTTCCATCTTCCGCCTTCATGCCGCCAAAATAAACCATATCATTATCTATTTCTATGCCATGCTTTTCAAGGGCTAATTTATATCCTACATACCTTAAAGCACCTGCATTAGCTCCTTCAGGACTAACACCAATATAAGCTATTTTCTTACTTTCCTTATTTATCAAGTACTCTACAGCATCAAAAGCTGCTTTTTCATTATCTATGGTAACGCTTGGCAGACCCTCTTCTCTTTCCCTGGTTTCAACTAATACTGTAGGAAGTTTTAAGGTCTTTAATAGTTCCAATACTTTATTTTCTAATGAGTTACTCATATAAATAACTCCATCAACCATTTTCTCTTTGAGCACCTTTAGATATTCCATTTCTTTTTGAGAATCCAAATCTGTATTACATAGTATTATATTATAATTATATATGTTAGCTACATCCTCGGCCCCTCTAACTATTTCCGGATAGAACTGACTTGATATGTCTGGTATTACTATGCCGATGGTTCTTGTCTTTTGTGTTTTTAAGCTTCTAGCAACGATATTAGGTCTATAATCTAACTTTGCTATAGCATCTGTTACCTTTTTCTTAGTTTCTTCGTTTACTACGTCCACATCATTTAAAACTCTAGAAACTGTGGCAATAGACACTCCCGCTTCCTTTGCAACATCCTTAATTGAAGCTGCCATAGTATCAACTCCTAAATATTTTGTTATATAAATAGATTATACTTTTAAAACGTTAACAATACAAGATAATAAACATTATTTTAGACGTCCTGCTACCTACTTTTAGCAATTTTACTATAAAAACGCCACTGTAAACATTTACACTTTTCATATTTTTAAATTTTAATTCATATTATATTAAATTCTTTTTATCTTCAAAGAAAAAAAGTACCCCAATTTAGTATAGGGTACCTTTATATGACATAACGTCTAATATTAGGCTGCTTCTAATTTCTTTGCTAGTCTTACGTGTCTTTTCTTCTTCACTAAATTTATTGTTGTTCTTATTACGAAACCACAGCCAGCACATCCTGCTGCAAACATAAGCATAATTCTAATATTATCAAAGTATAATGCGTAATCCATTCCGCTAATTACAAATCTCAATAATTTTACTGCATAAGTCATTGGCAAGTACTTATTGATTATTTCGTAGAATCTTGGTGCTGTTTCTATAGGGAATGTTCCTGCGCAAGATGACAACTGAAGAATCATTGCCACAAACAATACCGGGCTTCCTAATGCTCCTAAAGCATAAGACACTCCATACATTGCCAAGAAAAATACTACTGATATAAATATGTTATTCAGGTAAAATGTAGTTGTATTTGTTAAGTCAATATTTAATCCTTTAATTAATACAAAGCTTAGAATAATAGCCTGTACTGAAGCATAAGCACTTCCTACTAAAGCTTTGCCTGTGAAAGTTCTAAGGAACTTATTTTTAACCACCTTAGCAAATCTTGCTATAGTGATTACTACACTTATAAATAAAGCTCCAAGCCATAAAGATAATGATATAAAGTATGGTGCTAAACCTTCACCATAGTATTTAACATTGTTTATGGATTTGTCATTTGTGCTAACTGGATCTGATACAAAATTACCCAAATCATCGGATTTAAATTTTAATTTATCATTTAATTTGTCATAACCATCTGAGAGTCCGCTATTTAAGTCAGATACTCCATTCTTAACTTCAGATATACCATCATTTAATCCTGACATACCACTATTTAAATTAGCTGCACCAGTATTTAAACTTGATATACCGTCATTTAAACTTGTAGAACCATCTCTAAGTTGATCAATTCCACTTGACAAGTCTCCAGTTTTAGCTGTTGCAGTATTCAATCCACTTGAAATTTGTGATGCACCCGCTTTAAGCTGTTGTGCCCCTGCAATAAGTTTTGTTGTTCCATCAGCCGCAGCTTTTTGATTGTCTGAAATGCCTTGAACTAATGTTTTTACTCCACCATCAAGGTCGTTAGCTCCAGTTTCTAGCAGACCTAATTTAGCTACAAGCTCATTATTTTTAGGATCTGAGGCTGTAGCAGCACTTTGAAGCGGCGTCGCTATATTACTCTTTAAGCCTTTTTGTACTGCATCTAAAGTACCTATAGCGGTCATAATATTCTTCCTATCTTCATCAGTTAGCTGACCTGCTTGTAGATGCTGCATTGCTGTATTTAAGTTTTGATTTTGTGCTGCAATTGCATCAGCATAATTTGAAATCCCTTGAGCTGCTCCAGCCAATTGCTGTGAAGATTGTGTAAGGTTCTGTGTTACCCCTTCCTTTAATGCTTTAACATTGCTTGAAAGAGAATCTGCCCCTTGTACAAGTTCACCTACTTTAGGATTTTTCTGAGTAAGCTGAGAATTTAATTGCTGTAAACCACCTATAAGCGGGTCAAACCCTGAAACAACTTGATTTTGTCCAGCTGCTGCTTGCTTTATTCCATCCTGTAATTGTTTAGAACCATCTGCCGCCTGTGCTAACCCAGTTGTCAATTGATTTCCTCCAGCCTTAAGCTGATTGGTTCCATCTAATAGCTGATTAGTTCCATTTAAAAGCTTTGAACTTCCATCTTTTAAAGTTACTGTGCCATCTAAAAGTTTTGATGTTCCATCTTTTGCATCTGATAATGAACCTTTTATATCATAAAGATTATCTACCATAGTTTTAGAAGTTTCTTTTGCGTAATCTAATGCCACTTCATTTTTTATGGTATCTTCAACCTTTTCGGATATCTGAGAAAATATAAAGTTTTTCCCCTTATTTGACTCATATATCAATTCAGCTTTATCGAATTTACCATCTGAGGAATTTGCAATTTTTTGTGAAAAGTCCTGTGGAACAACTATCATAGCATAGTACTCTGTTCCCTCTACCCCCTTCTTAGCATCTTCGTAGCTGGTAAACACCCATTTAACCTTTTTGTTATCCTTTAACTTATCTTCAAGATCCTTTCCTAAATCATAGGTCTTGTCATCCTTTGTCACTTTTTTATCTAAGTTAACAAAGGCTACAGGAATCTTATCAAGATTTCCATAAGGATCCCAAAATGCTTTAAGATAAGTAAATGAGTATAACGTAGGAATAAACATAATTGCTATGATTACTGCGGCTACAGTCAAGCCTATTACTCTTTTTTTGTAGGTCTTATTCCCTATCTTCAATTTTATTTACCTCCTTATCTGTAACTATTTTTAACATATTCATCTTATGTATTTATTATACCGACTAGTCAGTTCAAATTCAATAGCTTTATTAAATATTTATAGATATTTTAATAATTTCAAATAATGTACCGCTAACTATGCTAGTAAAAACCCGAAATACCTACATATTATTTCATTATTATTCTATAGCGTGCTTCATATTCTTCATCAATCGCTACACATAAAAAAACTATGCTGCGAACCCTAATGTCTTAGCATAGTTTTTTATTAAATCACATTTAAAATATGAAATATTCTGTTTGTTTCAACATCATCCATTTCATAATTTTCTGTACCATCAATATGGTTTGTATCTGAAAAATCAAAGAAGAATATTCTTAAATAACAATGACATGTATCCTCTACAACTTTATTGCTTTGCAGAAAATACATGTCTTGTAAATATTATTAGAGAAGTAATGATTTATGCCATTTTAAAAATTACACCTTGCTTTGGAACTAATCTTACTTGAACCTTTTCTCCATTAGACTCAAACAATTGTCCACTTAAAAGATCAACTAAATTAGTATTTGCTTCTATTTTAATAACTACTTCTTCATTTGCATTGTTAACATATGCATCTATAATGTCCATATCATATTCTCTTCTAAAGCCATAAACATTATCATCAGTGTAAATTGTTTTAAAATCTCCATCATATAATGCTTTATTTTGTTTTCTTATGCTTATTAGTTTTTTATAATGTTCAAATACTTCCTTGTTTTGTCTTTCTTCATCCCAAAGCATGCCTCTTCTGCAATCTGGGTCTGCACCGCCTGTCATTCCTACTTCATCTCCATAATATATGAAAGGAGCACCAGGTGTTGTTAGCTGAAGGAATGCAGCTAATTTAAGCTTATCTGGATTTTCTCCTGCTTTATGAAGAAATCTTGAAGTATCATGGCTGTCAATAAGATTCCATAGAGCTTTATAGGCAGGTATTTTATATAAACCTCTTAAAAATCCTAATCTTTCTCCTAAAACCTTTGGTGAGATGCTTTCTCCAGCAACAAATTCACCTACAGCATTGTTAAAATCATAATTCATAACAGAGTCAAATTGATCTCCCTTTAGCCAAGAAGTGGAGTCATACCACACTTCACCAACAATTATTGCATCCTCTTTCACTTCTTTTACTGCTTCTCTGAAATCTCTCCAGAAATCATGATCTATTTCATCTGCAACATCTAATCTCCAACCATCTATATCTGCTTCCTTTATCCAATAGGTTGCTATGCTTATCAAATAATCTTTAACTTCTTTATTTTTTGTCATAAGTTTAGGCATTCCACCATGATATGCAAAGGTAGAATAATTTGGATTTTCTTTTACCTCTACAGGGAACTTTCTTATATCAAACCAATGTTTATATTGGGATTCTTCTCCTTTTTCTAACACGTCCTTGAAGGCTGGAAAATCTGTTCCGCAGTGATTAAACACTGCATCTAATACTACCTTCATTCCTCTGCTGTGAGCCTTTTGAACTAATTCTTTAAGAGTATCCATAGTTCCAAATTGAGGATCTATCTTAAAATAATCGTATGTATTATACTTGTGATTTGATCCCGATTCAAATATAGGGGTTAGATATATTGTATTAATGCCTAAGTCTTCTAAATAATCTAATTTGCTTATTATTCCTGGAAGGTCACCACCAAGCATTGATCTATGATTTATTTTAGAATACCATTCTTGGATTCCTTCTGGATTTAGAGATGGATCTCCATTACAAAATCTTTCTGGGAATATCTGATATACTATTGCTTCACTTGCCCAATCAGGAGTTACAAAAATATCTTTTTCAGCCATTGTTGGCATTATAAAAACATCTGGTCCATCTTCAGGCTGTCTAGTTGTAAATTTATAATTTCCATAATAAAGTGTTTCATTTTCATCAATTAATTGGAAGTAATACCATACACTTATCATATTAACTTCTACAATAGCTTCATAATAATCGAATAGCAGGTCTGAAGCTACCTTCTTCATTTCAAGCCAAAAGCTCTCTTTTGTTCGTCCATATTTATATTTATCAAGATATACTAAATTGACTTTTTTCACATCATCTTTTTTAGTTCTAAGCTTTACTAAAAGTTCACGCTTTGATAAAGCATACGCATAATCTGAATCAATTTCATGGTAAACAGCTTCTTTAATCATAATTAAATCCTCCTAATGAGATATTCTTCTCAATTTTATCATTTCAAATATCTGTTATATTAATTTTAAAAACCTCTATGCAGCAGTGCTCTTTTCGCCTGTTCAAACAATTCTTCTACCTTATTTTTATTTAATGAATAATACAATCTGTTTTCATCTCTTTGAAAAGTTACTATATCCAATTCTAATAAGAAACTCATATGATAGGATACCGTTGCAGGAGTAAGTTTTAATTTTTGTGCCATTTCATGACCATACCAAGGGCGTTCAACCAACAGATCTATCATATTTAACCTCTTTTTATCTGATAAAATCCAAAAGAATTTATTTACCCTTTCTCTTATGGCATCCTTACCAAAAACTTTGTCAGAATGAATTCCAAGTACAATCCAGCCTATTGTATCTATATCTTCTGCAGGATAGCTAAACCATGCTGTATACTTAAAATAACTCACATGAATTTGGCATCTGATTACCTCCATCTTAAAATATGACTTAAAAAATCCTTCTGGATTCTCCATGAAAGCCCTTTCATACTTCTGTTTAATAGATTGCAGCTTTTCTAAAACTTCCTCTTCTATAGGTTTGAAAGCCCTTTCGTAAAAGCTGCGAATCATCATACAGTATCTTTGTTTTGTTTCTATGGGATTATCCAAACATTCTAAAAGCTTTTCTTTTATATCAATGTTATTTATATCGGTATCCTTTACTAACTGGATCATCTTCGGAATGTCATCTCTTGCCTCATTCCAGTTAAAGCCTTTTCTATACTCTATAGAGTTTTCATTTATTATATTCTTAACCAGATAAAACAATATCAGCTTCTCATCACTATTTTCTATAATACTAATTAATTCTTCTACATTAATTACGTTAGGATTATACATGATAAAACTAGGTAAAATGTGTCCTATTGTCTCACTCATATAAAAGAAGTATGTAAGTTCACTTAAATTATACCTTGAAAGTTGGCCTCTCATTTCCCCGATTATATTTTTCATTTCTTCATCGGGTGTAAAATTAAATTCCTCATATACCTTATATAATTCTTCTTCTTTAGCAGTATCATACATTGCATATAAGAATTCCATAGGTGGATGAACACAAAACTTAACACTTGTCATATTGTTTTCATCTAACTTATTTATTTTTACCACTTCCTTTTAACCACTATCTAATAATCTATTGTTCGAAAACAAATTAGATATTTATCTAATACTGATTTTAATTATATATAACAGTTTTGTCAATATTGTTTATAAAAAATATTTAAGAATTATCTATAATTTATAAATTCCTATTGAGTAAAATAATACTGTTTTCTTATTTTACTCAATTGACATTGATTGTTCATTGTGATTTCAAAAAATCCAAAGACCCTGCCAATTAGCAGGGTCTTTGGATTTATTTATTGTACTGCAGAATTATTGCTATTCTAAGTAGCTTTATTATTCTTGGACACCATGTTAAGCTCATATTTTCCTAACAGAGAACTATTGTACAGTATTGTAATGCTTTTTCCTTTTGCTAATTTGGTGTTGGTGTTGGGAAATATGTGCATATATTAGTTGGTGGTGTTGGGCTTGGGCTTGGGGTTACTGCAGTAACCTGAAAACTCCAGTTTGCAGAGTTATTATTATCCCAACTTGATCCATTTGTAAAACATACATTCAAAGTAGATGTTGCAGGGTATGGTACAGTTATTGTAGCTGTCCATATATTATTTCCTGCTGAAGTCATAACTGTATCCGTAGGTGTAAGCCAGCCATCATATCCCCAATGCATTTTTATTGTAGAAGAATTTTGCAATACTCTGCCACCAGCATTGTAAGTAATTGTTACAGATTGTCCAGCTACTAGTTTAGTAGGATTAGTTGAAACCACAGGAGGAGGCGTTGGTGTTGTTACAGAGATACTCCAATTTGCGGAGTTATTATTATCCCACTTTGATCCATCTGTAAAACATAAATTCAACGCAGATTTTGCAGCAGACGGTACAGTTATTGTAGCTGTCCACATACCATTTCCTGCTGAAGTCATAACTGTATCAGTAGGTGTAAGCCAACCATCATATCCCCAATGTAATTTTACAGTTGAAGAACTTTGTAATACTCTACCAGACGCATTATAGGTAATTGTTACAGATTGTCCAGCTACTGCTGTTGTAGGATTACTTGTAACTACAGCAGCAGGCGTTGGTGGCGGTGTTGGGGTTGGAGTTGTTATAGTTGTAGTTACAGGAATACTCCAGTTTGCCGAACTATTGTTATCCCAGTTTGATCCATCCGTGAAACAAACATTTAAAGCAGATTTTGCAGCGCTCGGTACAGTTATTGTAGCTGTCCATGTACCATTTCCTGCAGAGGTCATAACTGTATCAGTAGGTGTAAGCCAACCATCATATCCCCAATGTAATTTTACAGTTGAAGAATTTTGCAGTACTCTACCAGCTGCATTATAAGTTATTGTTACAGATTGTCCAACTACTGCTGGTGATGGATTGCTTGTGACAACAGAAGAAGGTGTTGGTGGTGGCGGTGTTGGACCATCACCATATAAAACAATTATTGAACCAGCAGGAATATTTCCTGAAATAGTTCCATTTGAAACTGTTAATGTACAGCTTGCACTACCATGGTTAGTGTAAGTACCATTAGCTAAGTTTGTAGATGAGCTAATATAGGTGCTTGAACCATAGTTAATGATTGTTGTTCCTATAGTTCCTCTATCTACTATCATAGTTGAATTATTGTTTGTCCATCTTAAGTATTCATTTTGTCCAGCCATTGCATTATGGAATTGGTTAACTGCGGCTACATCAGCATCCTTCCATAATCCATCTCCTTCACTTCCTATTGAACCTGTAGGTCTGTCAAAGAATAATGGAACTGTACCTGCACGAGAAGTTATCATCGCCCATCCCATTTTTCTTTGATAATCAGAAAGCCACTTACTATTATTACCATCATTATTTTCATAAGTATCATGAGTTTCAACAAAGGATATTGCTTTACCTGAATCAACTCCGCCTAAAGTAGTTCCAATTGAACTTAGGTTACCTGAGCCAAGTGCACTTCTGATTGCTCCACCAAAGTTACTTGCTGTAACACCATTCAAAAATGATTCATAGGATGAAATATTATCTACTGATCCATCTTGTAATACTTCACCATAAGCAAATAGGTTTGATCTATTACTTAAACTACCTAATGTACTTGTCCAATAACTTCCAGCCCAAGATTGATTAGCATCTAGACCTATATTAGTTTCAATATGTTTAGCAGCATCATATCTGAAGCCGTCTGCACCATCAGCCACAAGTTGATTTAAGTATGATAATGCATAACTTTGAACTGTAGAGTTTTGGGTATTTAAATCCGGCATACCGATACCCTGTTGAGTTATATTCCATCTACCATTCCAATTTGTGCACTGTCCTTGATTATGATATAGGCTTGAGTCTTTAAATTTAGGATCTACCTGATCAGCCCATTGATCTGCATTTCCGTTATTAGCCACATGGTTCATAACAACGTCAACTATGATTTTAATACCATAGCTATGTGCTGCTGAACACAAATCTTTAAAATCTGATTCACTTCCAAGCTGTGCATTTCCTACTGATTGGTTTGTTGGTTGATACAATAGCCACCATTTTGATGGATCCGTACTTGAATCCTTTGTTCCTTGTACAGGAGAAACTTGTATAGTGTTAAATCCTGCATTAGCTATGTTTGGTAATTCGTTCTTTATTGCATTAAAGGACCAGTCAAAAGCATGAAGTATTGTACCATCCTTTATATTTGCAGGTAATGATGCAGTAGCATGTACTACAGCCGAGGATTGATTTGATGAAAAGTTAAATTGAGGTAATGGTGAGCCTACTAAGGTTACAAATAGACCTAAGGCCATTAATTTTGTTATTAGTTTTTTCTTAACCATTAAATTTTCACTCCTTTAAGTTTTAGGTAAATTAAGCAATTAGATATTTTTTGCAAACGTTTTACCACCTCCTTAAAAAAAATAAAAGTTATTTTTTTAATTTAAAAACATTAATATTATAACTTCTTAATTATTGTTTACTATAAACAACATAAGAAATACTTCAAAATGGAGTATAAAAATTTATATACAGGAAATAACACTAACTACTTACTTAGATATATACCGGAAACTTTGACTTTTTTGAATAGTTAAATATAAGCTTTTATTCAAAGAAATGCTTTACAATATATTTATGGCGTATTACACAATTTGGTTTATTATTGGAAATATCAATTTCTTCAATAATGCTAACTTGGAATACTACAATAGCCCTTATCTTTTTGTATAATAAAATCTTGTATAATCCTATTATACATAATATTCATTATTTGTAAAATTCGGAATTTTGTAATTTTTCCAAAATGGATAAATATTTTGATAGTGTGCTCTTATTTTCTCAACAATTCACTAATATTAACTTTTTTATTGTGTTATTCCAATAAAAAAAGTTCTATGGCAAGTTGACTTCGTATATTTTACGAATGAAAGCTCGATCTGACATTGAGAGAGTTTAAGTGTTTCCATCAGTAGCCATTGATGCGTCTATGTGATTTCAGAAAATCATAAAAACCCTGCCAATTGACAGAGTTTTTATGATTTTTTATTATACTAATTACTACTGCTATAGTCTACTCCATAGTATATATGTGTAACTTAATAAACAGGTGTTGGTGTAATTAATGGTTCTGGTGATGGTGTTATATACTTATATACAGGAATATTCCAATTGGCTGAACTATTATCATCCAAATTAACTCCATCTGTGAAACATAGATTTAAGTAATTTTTTGCAGCAGCAGGTACATATATGGTAGCAGTCCATTTACTATCTCCATTACCTGATGACTTCATAACTGTATCTGTAGCTGCTGTAAAGCCATCATACCCCCAATGTAATATTACAGTTGAAGAATTTTGTAGAACTCTTCCAGCAGCATCGTAGGTTACTGTAATATAACTTTCAGTTCTTGCTGATGCAGGATCACTTGAAACTACTGTATTAGGTGCTAATGTTGGTACTGGCGTTACATGTGCAACAGAAATAGTCCAGTTTGCTGAATTGTTGTTATCCCAATTGACTCCATCTGTAAAACATACATTTAAGCAGCTCGCTACTGTTGTAGGTACGTTTACTACAGCAGCCCAGAGTCCACTCCCTGCGTAAGTTTCAGTCATTACCGTATCAGTAGTTGACTTCCAGCCATCATATCCCCAGTGTGCTTTTATAGTAGAAGAATTTTGTAATACTCTTCCACTAGGTTTATAAAAAATTGTAGTAGTCATTCCTGATTCTACTGTCATAGGGATTGTTGAAACCACACCATAAGAAGTTGGATTTTGGGTTGGTACTGGCGTTGGAGTTGTGCTTTGAGTTACAGAAATAGTCCAATTTGCAGAATCGTTGTTATCCCAATTTGAACCATCTGTAAAGCAAACATTTAAAGCAGATGCTGCATCTGAAGGTATAGTTATTGTTGCTGTCCATAAACCATTTCCTGCTGAAGTCATAGCTGTATCGGTTACATTTGTCCAATCATCATATCCCCAATGCATTTTTACATCAGAAGAATTTTGTAACACTCTTCCAGCTGCACTGTAGGTAATTGTTATAGATTGTCCAGCTACTGCTGTTGTAGGATTACTTGTAACTACAGCAGAAGGAGTTGGGGTTGGGGTTGGAGTTGGAGTCGTTGTAGTTACAGGAATACTCCAGTTTGCAGCGCTATTGTTGTCCCAGTTTGAACCATCTGTAAAGCAAACATTTAAAGCAGATGTTGCATCGCTTGGTACAGTTATTGTAGCTGTCCATGTACCATCTCCTGCAGAGGTCATAACTGTATCAGTAGGTGTAACCCAATCATCATATCCCCAATGTAATTTTACAGTTGAAGAATTTTGCAATACTCTACCAGCTGCATTGTAAGTGATTGTTACAGATTGTCCAACTACTGCTGGTGATGGATTACTTGTAACTACAGAAGAAGGTATTGATGTTGGTGGCATTGTTCCTAGTAGTATAGGATAATCATCATATAAAACAATTATTGAATTAGCGGGAATATTACCTGAAATTGTTCCATTTGATACTGTTAATGTGCAGCTTGCACTACCATGGTTAGTATAAGTACCATTTGCTAAGTTTGTAGGTGAGCTAATATAAGTGCTTGAACCATAATTGATGATTGTTGTACCTATAGTTCCTCTGTCTACTAACATAGTTGAATTATTGTTTGTCCATCTTAAGTATTCATTTTGTCCAGCCATTGCATTATGGAATTGGTTAACTGCTGCTACATCAGGATCCTTCCATAATGCATCTCCTTCACTTCCTATAGAACCAGTAGCAGTAGGTCTATCAAAGAATAATGGAACTGTGCCTGCACGCGCAGTTATCATAGCCCATCCCATTTTTCTTTGATAGTCAGTAAGCCATCCACTATAACTACCATCATGATTCTCATAGGTATCATGAGTTTCAACGAAACTTACTGCCTTACCTAAATCAACTCCGCCTAAAGTGGTTCCAATTGAACTTAGGTTACCTGAACTAAGTGCACTTCTAATCGCTCCACCAAAGTTACTTGCTGTAACACCATTCAAAAATGATTCATAGGCTGAAATATTATCTACTGAACCATCTTGTAATACTTCACCATAAGCAAATAAGTTTGATCTATTACTTAAACTACCTAATGTATTTGTCCAATAACTTCCAGACCAAGATTGATTAGCATCTAAACCTATATTAGTCTCTATGTGTTTAGCAGCATCAAATCTGAATCCGTCAGCACCATCAGCTACAAGCTGATTTAAGAAATCACGTGCATAACTTTGAACTGTAGAATTCTGAGTATTTAAATCCGGCATACCGATACCCTGTTGAGTTATATTCCATCTACCGTTCCAGTTTGTGCACTGTCCTTGATTATGGTATAGGCTCGAATTTTTAAATTTATAATCTACTTGATCAGCCCATTGATCTGGATTTCCGTTGTTTGCCACATGATTCATAACAACGTCAACTATAATTTTAATACCATAGCTATGTGCTGTTGAACACAAAGCTTTAAAATCTGATTCACTTCCAAGTTGCGCATTTCCTACTGATTGGTTTGTTGGCTGATATAATAACCAACATTTTGATGGATCTGTACTTGAATCCTTTGTTCCTTGTACAGGAGAAACTTGTATAGTATTAAATCCTGCATTAGCTATGTTTGGTAATTCATTCTTTATAGCATTAAAGGACCAGTCAAAAGCATGCAGTATTGTACCATCCTTTATATTTGCAGGTAATGCTGCAGTAGCATGTACTACAGCGGAGGATTGATTTGATGAAATGTTAAATTGAGGCAATGGCGAGCCTACTAAAGTTACAAATAAACCTAAGGCCATTAATTTTGTTATTAGTTTTTTCTTAAGCATTAAATTTTCACTCCTTTAAGTTTTCGGTAAATTAAGCAATCAGATATATCTTTTTATGCAAACGTTTTACCACCCCCTAAAAAAATAGTAGTTTTTTATTTTTTAAAAACATTAACATTATGAATTCTTGATTATTAGCTAATATAAACAACATGAGATATATTTGAAAATTGTAGAATGGAATATAAAAATTTATGTGCGGGAAATACCACTGAACTAACTACCTAGATATATACTGGATACTTTAACTTTTATGAATAGTTAAATATGAGATTTTATTCAAGGAAATGCTTAACAATATATTTGCGGCGTACTAGATAACCTAGTTTATTATTGAAAATATCATCCATTAACCTTCGATTGTACTAAATTATACGAAGAATGATAACAATAGCCCTTTTTGTAGGAAGAGTACTCATTTAACTCTATTATACATAATATTGATTATTTGTAAAACTATTAATTTAAACTTTTTTAGTTGAATAAATATTTTAGCGATGTACTCTTATTTTTCCAACTGTTCGCTAATTATTAACTTTTAATAGATAAAGACCCTGCCTAGTGGCAAGGTCTTTATTTACCTATTGTGCTACAGAGTAAATGTAGTTAGCTGAATTGTTGCTATCCCAAGTACCTGCATTATTTTTGAATGCCATATCAAGCTCGTAGCTGCCTGATGGTACTGTTATAGTTGCTGACCATCTTCCATCTGCTTGCTTAGTCATAGTTACATCTGTAGGACTTACCCAGCTATTATATCCCCAATGTAATGTCATTGAAGTTGCTGAAGAAGCTAAAGTTCCATTATAGTATACTGTTGTTGTTTTTGTAGCAACTGGAGCTGGACTTACTTGTACTGGTACTGATGATGACCATACTTGTAAATGCCAATCCTTGCTGCTGTTATTATCCCAGTTAGTTCCATCTGTGAAGTCAAAATCCAATTTTGTTGCTGATGAAGGTATTGTTATTGTTGCTGACCAGAAGCCAGTTGTTGTATCTTTAGTCATTGTGGTATCTGTTACGCCCGTAAAACCATTAATTCCCCAATGTAATTTAACTGTACTTGAGTTAACCAATGAACCACTGTAGTATACAGTAAAGCTCTTACCTTGCACTAAAGTGCTGCTATCATAGTCTACTTTATATCCTGCATGTGGATAACCTAAAGGGCTGCTAACTGTAACACTCCAGTTTGCTCCACCATTGTTATCAGTAGTTGTACCATTAGTAAAATAGAAGTTTAGGTTACTCTTAGCTGCTGTAGGCACGGTTACCGTTACCTGCCATTTATTATTTCCCAATGATGTCATAGCTGTATCTGTAGCACCTGTAAAATTATCATAACCCCAATGAAGATTAACACCTGCAGCACCTGCTAATGCTCTATTTGTTGCATCATAAGTAATTGTTATAGGACTTCCTGCAGTTGCAGTTGTTGGATTAGTTGATACAACAACTGGTGTTGGGTTGTTGTATAAGACGATTACTGAGTTAGCAGGAATGTTTCCTGAAATTGTTCCATTTGAAACAGTTAAAGTGCAGTTTGCACTACCTTGATTAGTATAAGTTCCGCTTGCTAAATTAGTTGGAGAACTTACATATGTGCTTGAGCCATCATTTATTATTATTGTACCGATAGTTCCTCTGTCTATTAACATTGTTGAATTATTGTTTGTCCATCTTAAGTATTCACTTTGTCCTGCCATTGCGTTATGGAAGTTGTTAATTGCTGCTATGTCTTTATCCTTCCATAATGCATCTCCTTCAGTTCCTATAGCACCTGTAGGTCTATCAAAGAATAATGGAGTTGCTCCTGCTTTTCCAGCTGCAATAGCCCATCCTAGTTTTCTTTGAGTGTCAGTCAAACCTTTACTTGTACCATCCTCATAAGTATCATGAGTTTCTACGAAAGTTATTGCTTTACCGTAATCAACACCGCCTAAGTTTGTACCAACTGAGCTTAGGTTACCTGAAGTAACAGCACTTCTTATTGAACCACCAAAATTACTTGCAGTAACACCGTTCAAAAATGATTCATAAGCTGAAATATTATCTACCGTTCCGTCTTGTAATACTTCACCATAAGCAAATAAGTTTGATCTATTGCTTAAACTGCCTAGTGTATTTGTCCAATAGCTTCCAGCCCAAGATTGATTAGCATCTAGACCTATATTAGTCTCAATATGTTTAGCAGTATCATATCTGAAGCCGTCTGCACCATCAGCTACAAGTTGATTTAAGTATGATAATGCATAACTTTGAACTGTAGAATTTTGGGTATTTAAATCCGGCATACCGATACCCTGTTGTGTTATATTCCATCTACCATTCCAGTTTGTACACTGTCCTTGATTGTGATAAAGACTTGAATTTTGGAACTTCGGATCAACTGTAGAATCCCATTGATCTGCATTTCCATTGTTAGCCACGTGATTCATAACAACGTCAACTATGATTTTTATACCATAGCTATGTGCTGCAGTACATAGAGCTTTAAAATCTGATTCACTTCCAAGTTGTGAATTACCTACTGATTGATTTGTTGGTTGATATAATAACCACCATTTTGTTGGATCTGTACTTGAATCTTTTGTTCCTTGAGCAGGTGAAACTTGTATAGTGTTAAATCCTGCTGATGCTATATTGGGTAATTCATTCTTTATAGTATTAAAGGACCAGTCAAATGCATGAAGTATAGCTCCATCCTTGGTGTTTGTTGGTAATGAAGTTGCAGCATGAACTACTGTTGAAGATTGAGTTGATGAAAAATTGAATTGTGGTAATGGTGATCCTACTAGGGTTACAAATAAACCCAGAGCCATTAG
>JAUZPI010000043.1 GCA_030706015.1 Bacillota bacterium | reverse complement strand
TTAGCTTTTGCTTTATTTCGTAAAAAAATTGTGTTATAATCAAACCGTAAAATTTTGAATGGAGGGTTTTCCTATGAAACATATAAAAACATTAAACAAATCAAACATAAAGGAAAGTTTAAAGAAGCCTGGATGCAAAGAATGTGCTAATTCATGTCAATCAGCTTGTAAAACTTCATGCACAGTTGCTAACTTAGCTTGCGAAAATTAGTATAAATTTAAGGCAGTAACAATAGTTACTGCTTTAAATTTAGTTAGGGAGGAAAAGAAATTGTCACTAATCCACAAATTTGTCCAAGATAACGATTATTACGTAGTAGATGTAAATACAGGAACAGTACATAGCATTGATGAAATGGTTTATGATTTATTAGATGAGGAACAGCTAAAAAGTAAAGAAGAGTTAGTTAAGTTATTTTCATACAAATATTCTGAAGAAGAAATAAATGAAGTATACGACGAAATACTGGAGCTTATAAAGGAAGAAATGCTTTATACTCCGGATTTATATGAAGATATAGCTAGAAATTCAACAAAAGGAGCTTCATTCATAAAAGCACTTTGCTTAAATATTGTACATGATTGTAATTTAAGATGTCAGTATTGTTTTGCTGATGAAGGTGAATACAAAGGATGCAGAAAATCCATGTCTATAGAAGTAGGTAAAAAAGCTATAGATTTTGTAATAAAACATTCAGGACCAAGAAAAAATATAGAAATTGACCTGTTTGGCGGGGAACCCCTAATGGTTTTTAACAATATCAAAGAAATTGTTGAATACGCTAAGGAACAGGAAAAAATATATAATAAAAATATTAGATTTACTATGACTACCAATGCAACATTGCTAAATGATGAAATAATGGACTATTTAGATAAAAATATGGGAAATATAGTACTAAGTATTGATGGTAGAAAAGAAGTAAATGATAAAGTTAGAGTTAGGGTAGATGGCAGCGGCAGCTATGATAAAATACTACCTAACATTAAAAAAATGGTAGAGAGAAGAGATAAAACAAAGCAATATTATGCAAGAGGAACATTTACTAGAAATAATACAGATTTCTTTGAAGATATAATGCATCTTGCAAATGAAGGTTTTGATGAGATATCAGTAGAACCTGTAGTACTGCCAGATGATCATCCGCTTTCTATAAGAAAAGAAGATCTGCCGAAAATATTTGTACAGTATGACAAATTATATAAGGAAATGCTAAGAAGACATAAGGAAGGGAATGAATTTAAATTTTATCATTTCAATATAAATCTTCAAGGTGGACCATGTGTATATAAAAGAATATCAGGTTGTGGTGCAGGGCACGAATACGTAGCTATTACACCAGATGGAGAGGTATATCCCTGCCACCAATTTGTTGGAAATGAGAGCTTTAAGATGGGTGATATATTCCAGGATGTATTAGATGATGGCATAGCTAATAAGTTCAAAGAAGCCCATATTTACAACAAGCCAAAGTGCAGTGGCTGCTGGGCAAGATTTTACTGCAGCGGAGGCTGCCAAGCTAATAATTATAATTTTAATGGAGATGTTCATATTCCATATGAGATTGGCTGCGAAATGCAGAAAAAAAGAATAGAATGTGCCATTGCTTTAAAGGCAAAAACTATGTAAATCTGCATAAATCTTCCTTATATTGACTGTAATCGTTATTTATAATATAATGAGTTTTATGTGAGGATAATTAGAAACGTAAAAGACTACAAAGGGGGATAAACATGAAGAAAAGAAGTACGGTATTTTTTATATTAAGTGTACTTATCATTGGGTTTGTAGCATATGTAGGTGCAGCTGGGTTAACCATAGGGGCATATGAAGTAAAACCTTTCTCTAAAACTATTAACAGAGGTCTTGATCTTCAAGGAGGGGTTTCCCTAGTTGAAGAAATACAATCAAGCAGCAAAGTGAATGCTGATACCATTAACAGAACTGTTGAACTTTTAAATATGAGAGTTAATAAAATGGGTGTTAGTGAAACTACTGTAGCTAGAGAAGGGGAAAATAAGATTAGAATCGAAGTTCCGGGAAAGTTTGACCCTACTGAAATTGAAAATACCATAGGTAAAACAGGTAAATTAACATTTGTTGGACCGGACAATAAAGTAATTCTTACTGGTGATGATGTTAAAAGCGCTTCGGCTTACATCGATTCTCAAATGAATCAGCCAACCATTAGTTTAGCTTTAAAGGATTCAGGAACTAAAAAATTTGCTGATGCAACTACTAAATTTGTTGGTCAGAATATAAAAATATATATGGATGAGGATTTACTTGAGGATGCTACAGTAAATGAAGCTATTGTAGGCGGTAATGCAGTAATAACCGGAAGTAAAACTTTATCTGAGGCACAAAGTAAGGCCAACATTATAAATTCAGGGGCGCTTCCAGTTACATTGAAAGTAGCTTCAGCTTCAACTGTTGGTGCTACATTAGGAGCAACTGCACTTCCACTAAGCGTTAAAGCAGGTGTGGTAGCTATTGCGATTATTCTATGCTTGATGTTCATCTGGTATAGAAGACCAGGTTTAATGGCAGACATTGGTTTAATATTATATATATTCTTAGTATTATTAGTGTTTACTGGTATTGATGCAACATTAACATTATCAGGTATCGCTGCTTTCCTGCTTACAGTTGGTATGGCGGTAGATGCTAACGTTCTTATATTTGCAAGAATCAAAGAAGAATTAAAGGCTGGTAAATCAGTAAGATCAGCTACTGAAGCTGGTTTCCATAGAGCATTACCATCCATTCTAGATTCAAATATAAATACTATAATCGCAGGTATTGTACTTTACCTACTTGGATCAGGAGCTGTAAAAGGATTTGCGTTAACTTTAGTTATAGGTGTACTTGTAAGTTTATTTACTGCTTTAGTTGTAACTAAACATCTATTATATTGGGCAATGGATATGAAATTAATATCTGATCCTAAGCATTTCGGAGTAAAAAGGGGGTAAGAGTACATGCATAATTTTAAGATAGCAGAAAGAGCTAAAATATGGTTCTCTATATCATTAATTATTATAGTAGTTGGTCTTGGCTTTATGTTCACAAGAGGTTTAAACTTCGGTATAGATTTTATTGGTGGAACAATGATTCAGATTAACATGGAGAAAGACTTTAATAAAGCGGATGTAGATACTATAATTAAGAAATATGTTCCTGCAGATGAGTTTATTTCAACAAAAGCAAATAGTAATAAGGAATTAGACATTAAAGTAAAACTTAATGCAATAAAACAGGAAAATGTAACAAAGTTATTTAATGACATAAAGACAAAATATAATTTAAAAGATAAGCAACCTGTAAGCACGGAAAATATAGGTGCTACAATTGGTAGCGAATTAGAAAGAAAAGCAATCGTTTCTTTAAGCGTTTCTATGATTCTCATGTTATTATTTATAGGCATTAGATTTGAATTCAGATTTGGTGCAGCAGCAATTCTAGCGTTAGTACATGATGTATTAATAACTTTAAGTGTATATGCAATTGGATATTTAACAATTGACTCAGCATTTATAGCAGCTATTCTGACAATAATAGGTTATTCCATAAGTGACACAATAGTTATATTTGATAGAATAAGAGAAAATCAAAAGAAGCTGAGAAAATTATCCGCTACTGAATTAGCTGATGTTAGTATTTCTCAAACTTTGAAAAGATCAATATATACAGTTACTACAACTGTTGTAGCTACAGTTTGTGTGCATATATTTGTGCCAGCTGTAAGAAACTTTACTATTCCGTTGATTGTTGGTATATTATCAGGGTGCTATTCTTCAATATTTATTGCCAGTCCATTCTGGGTTATATTAAAGAATAGAGCTAATAAAAAAGCTGCGGCTCAATAAATAATGATAAAAAACTCGAAGGTTAACTTCGAGTTTTTTATTTTAAATGAAATTTCGACAAAAATTACACAAAATTTATAAAAAAGTATTTGTCAAATCTTCTGTTATACATTATAATAATTATGTTTTCTTTAAATTCGGAGGATACAATTATGGAGAAGGTTGTTGAAAATACTCGTTATAATGGTTTGCCTGGCTTACATATTCCTTTTAAACTAAAAGGAATGAGTGAAGCAATAAATAGAGTTGTAAAAGCTATAAATAATAGAGAAAAAATCGTAGTATATGGATGCTGTGATGTGGATGGTATAACAAGTACTTCACTACTTATTCTTGTATTAAAATATCTTAATGCGGATGTGGAATACTTCATTCCAGATCACGTTCAAGATAGCCACAATCTAAGCTTTGATGCTGTAAAAAATCACATAAAGTTTTTGGGAACGCAACTGCTAATTACAGTGGGCTGCGGCATAAATTCAGTAGAGCAGGTAGAACTATGCAAACAAATTGGAATAGATGTTATAATAACTGATTATCATGAGTGCAGAGAAAAAGTTCCTGATTGTATAGTGGTAAATCCTAGACAGGATTCGTGTAAATATCCTTTTAAGGATTTAAGTGGTGCAGGTATTGTTTACAAATTGTGTGAAGCCATATCTATGTATTATGAAATGAAATGTATAAATAAATATCTAGATTTAGTTATGTTAGGTACAATATCTAGTGATGTTCCTATTGTAGGAGAGAATAAAATTATGGTGGAAGAGGGAATATGCCATTTATTTTCTACTAATAATTACGGAATCAAAGCATTGATTAAGATTAATAAGGCTGTTGATATTAATGAAGCAACTGCTTATAAGCTTGCATTTACAGTTATACCAACAATAAATGCTGTTGGCAGGATGGATAATGCAAAAATTGCTGTGGAGCTGTTTACTACAACAGATAGTGATAGGGCTGAACAAATAGCTAAATATTTAAATATGGAAGTAAGAAATAAACAGATTGCTGATTTTTTTAGATATTAGATAAGAGTACATAAAAGAAATTTGTTTTAGTGAAATTTAATATATAAATGAGAAGAGCATAATTACTTGTAATTTCCATAAAATATAATATATAATTTAATTATAGGTAGTTGAAGTTCTGTGAAAATGTTGCTTAGAAGTAAGGAATATTAGAAATGCTTTGAATCAGAGAGTTAATAATATATTTTATATGAGGGGGAATTTGAATTGGATTTAAATAGTAAAATAAGAGTAATTGACGGATTTCCAAAGGAAGGTATAAGCTTTAAAGATATAACAACTTTATTACAAGATAAGGAAGCGTTAAAATATACAATAGATAAAATATCTGAACATTTAAAGGATAAAAATATAGATATTGTTGTGGGACCTGAAGCTAGAGGATTTTTATTTGGAACTCCTGTTGCATATGCAATTGGTGCAGGATTTGTACCAGTTAGAAAAAAAGGAAAGCTTCCTGGTGATACAATAAGCGTTGAATATGCATTGGAATATGGCACAGATATATTAGAGATACATAAGGATGCAATTCAGCCAGGTCAAAGAGTTGCTATAGTAGATGATTTACTTGCTACAGGGGGAACTATTGCAGCAGTTGCTAAATTGGTTGAGCAAGTAGGCGGAGAGGTAGTAAGTCTGGATTTCGTAATAGAACTCACTGAACTCAATGGAATATCCAAATTAGAGAATTATGATGTTTTATCATTAGTTAAGTATGATATATAAGCAATTTAATATAACATGCAAAATTTTGAATTGCAAAATTCTACATAATAATATATAATAATTAGAGAAAAAATATTTAGGCTGGTTTTGAAACCAGCCTTTGATTTTAGGAGAGAAAGTTAAATGCTATGCGAATTGATGGATAAAATTGATCAAAATTGCAGTAATGTTGATAAGGAATTTATAACTAAAGCCTATAATTTGGCTGAAGAAGCTCATAAAAAACAGAAAAGGGAATCTGGTGAGCCATATATAATTCATCCTACAGATGTAGCATGCATTTTAGCCGAGATGGGTATGGATACTAATACCATAGCTGCGGGCCTGCTTCATGATATTATTGAAGATACTGAATATACATACGAAGACGTGGCTAAAATCTTCAATCAGGAAGTTGCTGATTTAGTAGAAGGTGTAACAAAATTAGGGAAAATTGAGTACAAGACTAAGCAGGAACAACAGGCTGATAATGTTAGAAAAATGCTTTTAGCTATGACTAAGGATATAAGGGTTATTTTAATTAAATTGGCAGATAGATTACATAATATGCAAACCCTTAAATTTATGCCTGTTGAAAAGAGAAAAGAAAAGGCAAAAGAAACTCTTGATATATATGCTCCTCTTGCTCATAGACTAGGTATATCGAAAATTAAATGGGAATTGGAAGATTTAGCTTTTAGATACCTAAAGCCTAACGAATACTACAGTTTAGTGAGAATGATTGCTGAAAAAAGAGTGGAACGTGAGGCTTATATTAAAAAAATTGAAAATGAGTTAGAAACCAATTTGTCTAATGCAGGAATTGAGTCAGATATAGATGGAAGACCAAAGCATTTCTACAGCATATATAGAAAAATGGTTACTAAGAATAAAACCATAGATCAAATCTTTGATTTAACTGCGGTAAGAATATTAGTTGATAGTATAAAGGATTGCTATGCTGCGTTGGGTATAGTTCATACTATTTATAAGCCTATTCCAGGAAGGTTTAAAGATTATATTGCCATGCCAAAGCCTAATATGTACCAATCACTACATTCTACAGTTATTGGACCTCAAGGTAAGCCTTTTGAAATACAAATAAGAACTCATAAGATGCATAAAACTGCTGAGTATGGTATTGCGGCTCACTGGAAGTATAAAGAAGGCGGCAATGGTGAAAATAGGCACGAAATGGAAGGGGAAAATATCAATTTTGATGCTAAATTAACTTGGCTTAGAGAAATTCTTGATTGGCAAAGAGAAACCTCCAATGCTGAAGAGTTTATGGAAAATTTTAAAATAGATCTTTTTGCTGATGAAGTTTTTGTATTTACTCCTAGAGGGGAAGTTATAAATCTGCCAAGTGAATCAACTCCAATTGACTTTGCTTATAGAATACACACTGATATCGGAAACAGGTGTGTTGGTGCAAAAGTAAATGGAAGAATTGTTCCCTTAGATTATAAACTAAAAACTGGTGAGATTATTGAAGTTTTAACAACAACAGTTGATAAGGGGCCTAGCATAGATTGGTTGAACTCAGTTAAAAGTAATCAGGCTAAAAGTAAAATACGAGCATGGTTCAAGAAAGTTAAAAGAGAAGAAAATATTAATAAGGGAAAAGAAATACTTGAAAGAGAAACTAAAAGACAGGGATATAATTTTGGAGAAATTGCTAAAGGTGAAGCAATAGAACTGCTCCTTAAAAAATATAATATGAACAGCATAGACGATTTATATGCAGCAGTGGGAGTTGGTGCTGCTACAGCATCTATGATTGTACTAAGATTAAAGGAATGCTTCGAAAAAGGTGAGCATGCAAAAGAAGATAATGAAACAACACTAAAAGGTATAAAGGATCAAATAAATAAAGAAACAAAAAGAACTAAAAAGACTGGCCATGATGGAATTATTGTAAAAGGTGAATCTGATATACTAGTTAGGTTTGCTAAATGCTGTAACCCAGTACCTGGTGATGAAATAGTTGGTTACATTACTAAGGGTAGAGGTGTTTCTGTTCATAGGAAAGATTGTCTTAATGTGCATAATTTAATAGCTGAAGATGGAAGCAGAATAATTGATGTAGCTTGGAATAGCACAAAAGCAGAAGAGTATATTACAGAAATACAAATTAGGGCACAGGATAGGCAGGGACTTTTAGCTGAAATAATGGAAGTTTTATCAGAGGTTAAAGCCAATCTTGAAGCGGTTAACGCAAAAACAGCAAAGGGCGAAATAGCTGTTATTACTATGAGACTTAGAATAACAGATATAAATGATTTAAAAGAGCTAATGAAGAAATTAAAAAGAAGAAAAGGTATAATTGATGTATTTAGAACAAAAAATTAGTGTAATTAAGATAACATAAAGGGGGCTTTTTCTATGATTATTAAGGTGATTCCTGTTGGTCCATTAGAGGTAAATTGTTATGTTCTAATGGATGAAGAAACAAAGGAAACACTGATTTTAGATCCAGGAGGAGACGCATCAAAGATAACTAAAGCAGTTGAGGATCTAAATGGTCAGGTTAAGTTAATACTGTTTACACATGGTCATATAGACCATATCGGTGCTGCGGCAGAGCTAAAGAGTAAGTATAACGTACCAATTTATATAAATGAAAAAGATGATAAGTTGATTGCTGAGGGTATAGTTGTATATTCATCACTTTATCAAGATGGTGCTATAGATAAAAATTTATTTATTGATGGAAATTGTGCATTTGGCGATAAGGCTTCAAATATACATGTTGAGGACAATCAAATAATAAAATTAGGCAGCTTAGAAATGAAATGTTTAGAAACACCGGGACACACTCCAGGTGGAATGTGTTTCATAGTAGATAAATATGTGTTTACTGGAGATACATTGTTTCAAAGTTCTATAGGAAGAACAGACTTCCCAGGAGGAGATTTTTCAACTTTAATTTCTAGTATAAAAGATAAACTGATGCCTCTTCAGGATGATGTAACTGTTTTTCCAGGACATGGACCTAAAAGCAGCATTGGATTTGAAAGAAAAAATAATCCATATCTTTAATGGATTTAAATATTGTATATGAAAAGAGACGTAGATAATGGTTGGAATTAAATTAAATAACTTTCAATTCAGATATGAGGTTTATCATATAATTGATTTGTTTTTTGAGGATACTATTCAATTTGTTGAAGAAGATTATGATTATAGAATAGATATTTTCGATAATGAACTTACATGTAATAGAAATGATGGCAGTAGTTATATATATAAATTTCACCAAAAGCTAAATATAAAGCAGAATATAAAAAAAGGTATATTTCTTTACCTTAGTAACATAACAGGTAAGGAACTACCTTGGGGTACGCTTATTGGAATAAGGCCTACTAAGAAAGCAATTGATCTTTTGGATAGTGGATACAGTGAAGAAGATATAGTTAGTTATTTTAATGAGCATAATTGTACTAGGGTTGATAAGGCTAGGTTATGTATTGATGTTGGTAAAGTAGAAAGGCATTTTGTAAATAAGGATGAGAATGCTATAAGTGTATATGTTGGAATGCCTTTCTGTCCAACTAGGTGTCTATATTGTTCTTTTATTTCTGACACTATTTATAGTTGCAGAAAAATAATTAATGAATATCTTGATGCAATGTATTACGAAATTGAGAAATTAGCTTCCTTTATAAATGAAAAAGGACTTAAAATAGAATGTGTTTATTTTGGAGGCGGTACACCTACATCCGTAACTGATGAGCAATTTGAAGAAACTATGAAAAGGGTATATTCTAATTTTGTTCAAGATAAAAATATAAAGGAATTTACTGTTGAGTGCGGAAGACCGGATACTTTAAGTATTTCAAAATTTGATACTATGAAAAAATATGGGGTTAATAGAATAAGTATTAATCCTCAGACAATGAATGATGATATACTAAAGCTTATAGGTCGAAATCATTCAGCCAATGATGTAAAGGAAATGTTCTATTTGGCTAGAAAATTAGGTTTTCATAACATTAATATGGATATTATAATAGGGCTTCCTGGTGAGGGCTTAAGGCATGTAAGAAATACATGCACTGAAATAGCTGCATTAAATCCTGAAAGTATTACCGTGCACGGAATGTCAGTAAAAAGAGGCTCTAAATTGCATGAAAATATGCAGAAGAATATAAAATTAAAGGTTGCCTCACAGCAGGAATTAAATGAAATGTATGAGGAAACTTCTGTATTAGCTGAAAGATTAAATATGAAACCGTACTATATGTATAGACAAAAAAATATGGTTGGAAATATGGAAAATGTGGGCTACTCTAAACCAGGTAAAGAATGTATATACAACATTGAAATGATTGAAGAAAAGCAAACCATAGCAGCTATAGGAGCACACTCTGTTTCTAAGGTTATTTTTTTGTCCGAAAACAGAATAGAAAGGTTTGCCAATGTTAAAGATGTAAGAGAGTATATTAATAGAATAAAAGAAAAAGTAGACAGTAAAATTCAATTTTTTAGAACATTATATAATTAGGAGGAAGTGTGAATGGCGATTCAAGCACCAAAAGGAACCAAGGATATGCTGCCTAAAGATGCATACAAGTGGCAGTATGTAGAAAAAAAATTAAGGAATATTGCTGCAACTTATGGATGCAGAGAAATTAGAACTCCTATTTTTGAGCATACAGAACTTTTTATTAGAGGCGTAGGAGAAACAACAGATGTAGTGCAAAAGGAAATGTATACTTTTGAGGACAAGGGTGGTAGAAGTATAACCTTAAAACCAGAGGGTACTGCGCCAGCTGTAAGAGCATTCGTGGAAAATAGTATATATAGCGATGCACAGCCAACAAAATTATTCTATGTTACACCTGTTTTTAGATATGAAAAAATGCAAAAAGGCAGATTTAGACAACATCATCAATTTGGTGTTGAGGTATTTGGAGCTAGTGAAGCTTCAGTAGATGCAGAATTAATTAGTTTAGCCATGAGAGCATTTAGAGAGTTTGGTGTAAAAGGATTAACACTTAATATAAACAGCATTGGATGTCCACATTGCAGACAAAAATACAACGATGCATTAAAACAATATTTAGCTTCAAATCATGATGAACTTTGTGATACTTGTAAAACTAGATTTGATAAGAATCCTCTTAGAATACTTGATTGCAAGGTAGAGCACTGTAAAGAAATAGCCGCTGGAGCCCCAGTAATTATTGACTATATTTGTGATGAATGTAAGGCTCATTTTGAAGACTTAAAGAAATATCTTACGGCTATGGGAATAGAGTATAAAATTGATCCTTTTATAGTTAGGGGATTAGATTATTATACTAAGACAGTATTTGAAATAATAAATAATAATCTAACAGTATGCGGCGGCGGTCGTTATGATAATCTTATAGAAGGTATAGGTGGCCCATCAACTCCAGCTGTAGGTTTTGGAATGGGTCTAGAAAGATTATTAGCTACGTTAGAGGATGAGGGTATAGAAATACCTAAGGAAAGCTATATTGACTTATTTGTGGCTTCCATGGATGCAAATAGTAAGGTTGAAGCAATTAAATTAGTTAACAGCTTAAGAGAAAGAGGCATAAAGTGTGACTGTGATCACCTTGGAAAGAGCTTAAAGGCTCAAATGAAATATGCTAATAAGATAGAGGCAAGATTTTCATTAGTATTAGGCGAAAGCGAACTTAATGAAAGAAAAGCTAGATTGAAAAGAATGAGTGATGGTGAACAAACTGATATTGATATAGATGCTTTTGATACAATTGCAGACATTGTCAGAGAGTAAATTGGAGGCGTAAGCGATGGGAGAATCATTACAAGGTTTAAAAAGAACTATTATGTGCGGTGAATTAAGAGAAGAGCATATAGGAAAGAAAATAACAGTAATGGGCTGGGTTCAGAGAAAAAGAAATTTAGGTGCATTAGTGTTTATTGATTTAAGAGACAGAACTGGAATACTTCAGGTGGTATTTGGAGAAGAAATTAATAAAGAAGCTTTTGAAAAAGCAGATGTGGTTAGATCTGAATTCTGTATAGCTGTTACTGGTGAAATAGTAAAAAGGGAAGCTCCAAATGAAAATATGCCAACAGGTATGGTAGAACTTAAAGGGGAGAGTATAAAGATTTTATCTGAATCTGAAACACCTCCTATTTACATAAAAGAAAATCTAGATGCTGCAGAAAGCATTAGGTTAAAATATAGATACTTAGATTTAAGAAGACCAGATATGCAGAAAATATTCATGATAAGACATAGAACTGCTAAGATTATGAGAAACTTCTTAGATGAGAAGGGTTTCTTAGAAATAGAAACTCCAATTATGACTAGAAGTACTCCAGAAGGAGCAAGAGATTATCTTGTACCAAGCAGAAACTATCCTGGAATGTTTTATGCGCTGCCACAATCTCCACAGTTATTTAAACAGCTATTAATGGTATCAGGCTATGATAAGTATTTTCAAGTAGCAAAATGCTTTAGAGATGAGGATTTAAGAGCAAACAGACAGCCAGAATTCACTCAAGTTGATATGGAATTGTCTTTTGTTGAGGAAGATGATGTAATATCCTTAAATGAAGAATTAATTAAGAGAGTATTTAATGAAGTTATTGGAGTTGAGGTAAAACTACCTATAGAAAGAATGCCTTATAAGATAGCTATGGAAAAGTACGGATCCGATAAACCAGATCTAAGATTTGGTATGGAGATAACTGATATAACAAATGCAGTAAAAGATAGCGAATTTAAAGTATTTAAAGATGCAATTGATAACGGCGGCAGTGTAAGGGCTATAGTAGCTAAGAACTGTGCAGGTATGGGAAGAAAACAAATTGACAAATTAGGTGAATTTGTAAAGACTTACAAGGCAAAAGGTCTTGCTTGGATAGCTTACAAAGAAGATGAAATAAAGTCACCTATAAGCAAATTCTTTAATGAAGATCAATTAAAGAGTATTTTAAATGAAGCAGGAGCTGAAATTGGAGATTTAGTGCTTATAGTAGCTGATAAGAACAGTGTTGTTTTCCAATCTCTAGGAGCATTAAGACTTCAATTAGCTAAAGATTTAGAGATACTGAAGGATAATAAAGAATTTAGATTTGTTTGGATAACAGAATTCCCATTATTGTCTTATAATGAAGAAGAAAGCCGTTACCAAGCAGAACACCATCCATTTACAATGCCAATGGATGAAGATATTCAATATTTAGAAAGTGAACCTGGCAGAGTAAGAGCTAAAGCTTATGATATAGTTCTAAATGGTGAAGAATTAGGTGGAGGAAGTATAAGAATACATGATTCTAAACTTCAAGAAAAGATGTTTGGAGTTTTAGGAATTTCACAAAAAGAAGCTTATGATAAATTTGGATTCCTTCTTGAAGCCTTCAAATATGGTCCACCACCACACGGCGGTTTAGCTTTTGGTTTTGACAGATTAATTATGTTCCTAGCAGGAACTGATAATATTAAAGATGTAATAGCATTCCCTAAAAATCAAAATGCTTTCTGCCCAATGACAGAAGCTCCAAATATGGTAGATGAAAAACAACTTGTAGAATTAGGGTTAGGTATAATAAAGGAATAAACAATAAAAGCTTCTGAATTTATTTCAGAAGCTTTTTTCTTGAAAATATTAATCTAGCAGTAGAGGATACTAACACTATGGCTACGGCGATAGCACCTGCGCTAATAATGGTTTCTAATCCTGCACTTAAAGATTTATTTAAATCTCCCCTTATGGTAGCATACATTGTATTGTACATTCCAGCTCCAGGCACAAGAGGAATTATGGAACATATTATAAAGGTGGTTACAGGAGTTTTTATGATCCGTGCCATTGATTCAGAGTATATTGATACTACTAATGTAGCAGCAAATAGTGCAAAGGTAGCTGAGTGTTGGTGATTAAGCATTAAAAGGTAAATAAACCAGCTTATCCCCCCGCCTATTGCAGCATAGATTATGTTTTTTCGTCTAATATTAAATAGTACTGCAAAACCTATTGTAGCAATAAAGGCGTATATTGAATTTAATATCATATTGATGTTCCTCCGAAATACACTAACCAAAGTTTTAAAATTATACCAGTACCCGCAGCTATACCAACAGCAATGAAAAATGCTTCTAAGCCTCTTGAAATTCCAGAAACTAAATCTCCATGTATAATATCTCTTACAGCATTGGTTATTGCAAGGCCGGGTACAAGCAGCATAATAGAACCAATTATGATCTTGTCAACATTTTGAGCTATATTAAGGTGTACAGCAGTTAAAGCTATGGTAGCAGCAATTGCTCCACCTACAATATTAATAAAAAAATCATTTACTTTTATTTTTGAAAACATTAATGATACCCATTTAATGATGCTGCCTATAAATAAGGAAACTAAAAAGTCGCTGAAGTTTCCCCCAAAAAGCAGAGTAAAGAAACCTGCTGTCATAGCTGAAGTTAATATTAACGTTCTTCTTCCATAACCTCTGCTTTGTTCAATTACACCAAGTTCTCTTATTACATCTTCTACTGAAAGTTGTCTCATTTTTATGTTTCTTGAAAGCTCATTAACCTGAGCTATTTTAGTTAAGTTAACTCCTCTAGAATTAATTCTTTTTACTGTTGAAATAATATTACCATTTTCATCAGTAACTGAAAGCATAATACCTGTAGGAGTTACGAAGCTGTCGGAATTGATTGCTCCTAAGGCAGTGCATATTTTTTCTATTGTTTCTTCAACTCTGTATGTTTCTCCTCCATTTTCTAGAATTATTTTTCCAGCGATAATTGCAGCTTTGCTAATTTTATTTGCTTCCATGAAAATTACCTCGTACTAATGGAAAATTTTTAATTGTAATTTATAGAAATACATTATATAATCATTATTAATAGCTTACAATAAAGCTTATTTTTTTACAATAACCTTTATAATTTTTCATTAGTATATGCAAATTAATATTATGGTTTTATTTTTAGTATATACATAGAAATTATGTCAAGAATACTAAAAGTTATATGTGATAATTACGTTAATACAATTTAAATATATTAATTACGAAAGGGTGTAGTATATGAACTTTAATAATGTTAAAAACAGCGATCCAGATGTATACGAAATAATTGAAAAGGAACATGGCAGACAAGAAGGCAATATTGAACTGATTGCTTCTGAAAACTTTACTAGTGAAGCTGTAATGGAAGCTGTAGGTTCTTATTTAACAAATAAATATGCAGAAGGATATCCTGCTAAAAGATATTATGGAGGATGTCATATAGTAGATGAAGTAGAAGATTTAGCTAGAGACAGAATGAAGCAGCTTTTTGGAGCAGAGCATGCAAATGTACAGCCTCATTCAGGTTCACAAGCTAATATGGGTGTATATCTCGCAGTTCTTCAACCAGGAGATACTATAATGGGTATGAATCTAAGCCATGGAGGACATTTAACTCACGGCAGCCCAGTTAATTTCTCAGGTAAACTATTTAATATAGTTTCTTATGGAGTAAGTAAAGAAACTGAAACTATCGACTATGAAGAAGTAAGAAGATTAGCTTTAGAATGCAAACCTAAAATGATTGTGGCAGGAGCTAGTGCATACCCAAGGGTAATAGACTTCCCTAAATTAAAAGAAATATGTGACGAGGTTGGCGCATACTTCATGGTTGATATGGCACATATCGCTGGATTAATCGCAGGAGGAATGCATCCATCACCAGTACCTTATGCTGATTTTGTTACTACAACAACTCATAAGACACTAAGAGGACCTAGAGGTGGAGCTATACTTTGCAAAGAAAAATATGCTAAAGATATAGATAAGACAATATTCCCTGGAATACAAGGCGGACCATTAATGCATGTAATAGCAGGTAAAGCTGTATGCTTTGGAGAAGCTTTAAAAGAAGATTTTAAAGAATATGCAAGTCAAGTTGTTAAAAATGCAAAGGTTCTTGCTGATGAACTTATAAAATATAATTTTAGATTAGTATCAGGTGGAACTGATAACCATCTAATTTTAATTGACCTAACTAATAAGGACATAACTGGTAAAGATGCTGAAAAGTTATTGGATAGTGTAGGTATTACTGTAAATAAGAATACTATACCATTCGAAACTAAGAGTCCTTTCATTACAAGTGGTATAAGAATAGGAACTCCAGCAGTTACTACAAGAGGCTTCAAAGAAGATGCTATGAAAGAAATAGCATATCTAATTAACTATGTAATAGAAAATAGAGATAAAGATCTTACTGAAGCAAGAAATAGAGTAACTGAATTATGTAGTAAATACCCAATATACAAGTAAAAAATATAATTTAATGGGACTAAGCTGTTGATGGTAGGTACATCAACAGCTTTTTTGCCCAAAGGGGCTATATATAAACTCTCTGCATTAAAGGTATTGTAATGGTAAAGTAGGGGGTTTATCATTAACAAAAATAAATGCAGTAGAGTACAAATAAACTAGTTAATAAATTAACAATTTATTTGTATATTATATATAATAACATGAATTTATCAAAAATCAATATAAATAAATGAAAAAATGATAAAAATGTGTGTGAATTTTAAAAAAACAGCATTATAAAGATATAGTGGTGTATATCTTTATAACCCTGCCTTTATTTTTATCCGATGACTACCAGCCGTAATACTCCCGCTTCTACAAGCGGGAGATAACGGCTGGTACGTCCCTGGATAACGAGTTCTAAGCGTCTTTGACGCTAAGAACTCAGTTTATACTGCCTCTTCTTTCTTTTTATTGTCTAAAAACTGTATTTCGTCAGCTTCAACATTGGTATAATACTTTTTTGAATTATCTTCATTTGTAAAGGAATATACATTTAATCTTCCTGTAACAGCTACTAATTTACCTTTCACTAAGTACTTTGTAAGGTTTGTTGAATTGCTTATGAAATAAATTACAGGTATAAAATCAGCTTCTTTTTCACCGTTTGCATTCTTATATTCTCTATCAACAGCTAAGGTAAACTTTAACGCATATCTATTAGAATTTCCCCAGTCTAGCATTTTTGCATCGTTTGTTAGTCTTCCAGTTAATGATACCTTATTCATGATTACCTCCTTTCTTAGTAGTAATTATTGACAATAATGTATTAAATATTCAACGGTAGGAAGTTAATATATTTATTATGAATTAAACAAAACATTTTATATATGATAAAATATATGTATTCGATAAAAAGGATTTGGTGGTGAGAAGGTTGAGCCTAAGGTTTATTTATGGTAGAGCGGGCAGTGGCAAAAGTTGTTATTGTATTGAAGAAATGAAAAAGAAGATAGAACAAAATTTTGATAGACCTTTAATTTTTATAATACCTGAGCAATTCTCATTTCAATCAGAAAAAAACATTCTAAAATTAATAGGTGAAATGGGAAGTTTTAAGATTAAGGTTTTAAGCTTTAAAAGAATGGCATATAAAGTTTTTAATGAAGTAGGCGGTATAACCCACGAACATATGAATTCTTCAGGAAAAAGTATGCTAATATATAACCTGCTTGAAGAGCTTCGGGAGGATTTTAAGATTTTCTCAACGGCTGCAAAAAAACAAGGTTTTGTAAACTCCATTGCTGATAGCATCAGTGAGTTTAAAAAGTATAATATTACTCCTGATATGTTAAATGAAACCTTTGAAAGAACCGAAGATAATGAAGTATTAAAGGATAAATTGCATGATCTAAGTTTAATTTATAGGGAGTTTAACAATACTTTACATAAAGGGTATATAGATTCTGATGACGATTTAACTATGCTTATGGAACGAATTGAAAAATCTCGCCAGTTTGATGGTGCTGAGATTTGGATTGATGAGTTTTCAAGTTTTACTCCTCAGCAGTATGCTATTATAGAAAAACTTTTAAGGAAATGTAAAAGAATAAATATAACCTTAAACTCAGATTATAATGGCGGTAACAGAGAATATGATCTTACAAATGTTTTTTCAGCAGTAAGATATACGGAAAATAAATTAATTGAAATTGCCGCCCATAACAACATTTCTTTGGATAAACCTATTATATTAAATAAAAGACCTTATCCAAAGTATAAAGAATCTTATGAAATGGGATTCTTGGAGGAAAACTTGTATTCATATCCTTATGAAGTTTATACTAAGGATTTAAAAGATATTAGTCTATTTAAGGCTGCAAATATTTATTCTGAGGTTGAAAATACTGCAAGAGATATAATAAGGCTATGTAGAGAAGAAGGTTATAGATTTAAGGATATAGCTGTTATATCAAGAAATCTAGAGAATTATGATAATTTGATTTCAGCTATATTTGGAGAGTATGATATACCGTATTTCATCGATAAGAAAAAGGACATAAGTGGTAATCTTTTAGTTGTATTTATCACATCAGTGATTGAAATATTCACAAAAAACTGGTCTTATGAAGCAGTGTTCAGATATTTGAAAACTGGTCTTCCAGGTATTGAAAGAGAGGATATAGATATTTTAGAAAATTACGTACTGGCTTCCGGAATAAAAGGAAGAAAAAAGTGGTTAGAGGAAGTTTGGGAGTATAGAAATAAAAACAGTCTTCAGGGAGAAGAAATATCTGAACAAGAAAAACAAATTATAAAAATGGTAAATGAGATTAGGGATAGGGTAGTTAAACCATTGATTTCATTTTATTCATTTGTAAGAGGAAGAAAAAGCGCAAGAGAAAAATGTGAATCAGTATATGACTTTTTGGTTAACCTTGGAGTACCAGATAGGGTATCTGAATGGATAGATAAATTTAGAGAACAGGGTAAGCAGATATTAGTAAATGAATACAGCCAAATATGGAACACCATCATTGAGGTTCTGGATCAAACTGTTGAGGTACTTGGCGATGAAAAAATATCTTTAGATAGGTTTATGAAGATTCTTACCATCGGTTTTAATGAAAATAAGATGGGACTAATTCCGCCTTCCTTGGATGAAGTTCTTGTAAGTAGCATAGAAAGAGTAAAAAGTCATGATATAAAAGCTTTATACATAATAGGAGTAAATGATGGAATATTTCCTAAAACCTCTTATGAAGAAGGAATATTGACAGATGCAGAGAGGGATATACTGAAAAGCAGAGGGGTAGAACTTGCTAAAAGTACAAAAATACAAGCTTTTGAGGAACAATTTCTCGTATATACTGCATTAACCATACCAAGTAATTATCTAAGGATTAGTTATCCTATTGCAGATTTTGAGGGAAAAGCACTAAGGCCCTCCATAATTATATCAAGGCTAAAGGTAATATTCCCAAGAATACTTGAATTAAATGATATTATGCAGGGAGAGTATGAAGAGGGCAGTATGCAGTTGGTTTCAGCACCTACTCCAACCTTTAATGAATTAGTGGGAGTATTAAGAAAGAAATTTGACGGCTATCAGGAAGATCCTTTTTGGAAGGATGTATACAAGTGGTTTATGTCAAAGGATGTGTGGAGAGAAAAATGTGAGAGGGTTTTTTCTGGAGTGGCATACTCTAATCAGGTTAATTTAATAAAAAGAGAGAAAGTTAAGAAATTATATGGAGAAAATTTACACTTCAGTGTTTCAAGATTAGAGAAATATGTGGAATGTCCTTTTGCATATTACATTCAATATGGATTAAAAGCAAAAGAAAGAGAAGTTTTTAAATTGTCATCACCTGACCTCGGAACATTTATGCATACCGTTATTGATGAGTTTTCAAAATGTCTATCAAAAGAAGGTATGGATTGGGAGGAATTAGATAAAAATTGGTGTCAGGAAGCAGTATCAGCAATTGTAGATGAAGCATCAACAAGGAATAAAGGCTTTATATTAAATAGTTCTCCTAGATACGAATATCTTTCCACTAGATTAAAAAGAGTCTTAACAAGAACTGTTATGCTAATTGCTGAGCATATAAAAAGAAGCGGTTTTAGGCCGGTAGGTTATGAATTATCTTTTAAGGAAAGAGGAGATTACCCACCAATAATAGTAGAACTGCCAAGTGGTGAAAAGGTGAACTTAATTGGAAGAATAGATAGAATAGATGTAATGCAGAAGGATGGAGAGACATATATAAGAGTTGTAGATTATAAATCAGGCTCGAAGGTCTTCAAGTTATCAGATGTATATTATGGTCTCCAAGTACAGTTGATGCTTTATTTGGATGCAATACTTCAAAATGAAAGCAGAGATATAGAGGACAATGCAACACCTGCAGGAATACTGTATTTTAAAATAGATGATCCAATGATAAGCAGCAATAAACGACTTAGTGATGAAGAAATTGAATTAGAGATAATGAAAAGATTAAAGATGAAGGGTCTTTTACTAGCAGATGAAGAGATTATAAAAGAAATGGATAGAAACCTAGAAGGAAATTCTTTAATCATACCTGCCAGATTGAATAAAAATGGTTCGCTTGGAAAATCATCTGTTGCAACAGTAGAGCAGTTTGACATGCTTAGAAATCATGTGAGAAATAAGCTTATTGATTCCTGTGAAGAAATGCTTAATGGCAACATTAGCATTAAGCCTTGCAAGAGAAAAAATAATGTGCCTTGCGATTATTGTTTATATCATAGTATTTGTCAGTTTGATGCTCAAATGAAAAATAATTATTATAACAACATGAGAGAAAAAAGTGATGAAGAAATATGGAGGCTTCTTCAGGATGAGAAGGAAAAAGAGGTGAAGAGAGATGAGTAATACTAGATGGACTGAGGAGCAGGAAAGTGCCATATACACAAGAGGAAGTAATCTTTTGGTAGCAGCAGCAGCTGGTTCAGGTAAAACTGCAGTGCTAGTTGAACGAATTATTAAAATGGTGACTGATAATGAAAAAAGTATAGATATAGATAAACTTTTAGTAGTTACCTTTACTAAGGCTGCAGCCTCAGAAATGAGAGAAAGGATAGCTAAGGCAATATCTGATGAGCTATACAAGCATCCAGAATCCAGACTTCTTCAAAGACAGCTTACTCTGCTGAATAAATCTAATATAACAACAATTCACTCTTTTTGCTTAGATGTAATAAAGAGCAATTTTCATCTAGTAGACTTGGATCCTAGTTTTAGAATTGCCGATGAAACTGAAACGGTTTTATTAAAAGATGAAGTTATGGAAGAGCTCCTAGAAGATAGATATTCTTCAGAAAAAGAATTAGAAGATTTTCTAAAGTTTGTAGAAAGCTATAGTTCCAATAGAGATGACTCAGCTGTTGAGGCAATGATTTTTGAATTACATAATTTTGTTATGAGCTGCCCTTGGCCGAAAGAATGGCTTGATCAGATGGTAGAGGAATTCAATGTAGATAGTTATTTTGATTTTGGTCAGTCTAAGTGGGCGAGAGTTTTATTAAGAAATATTACGATTGAATTAAAAGGTATCAAATCCTCTATGGAAAATGCCATTGATATTATTAATAATGTGGATAGTTTACAGCCTTATTTAGAGAATTTTAATGAAGAACTAGTATTTATTAATGATTTAATCAGCAGTAGTGAGAGCGGCTGGAATGCTCTAGAACATATGCTTAATAATACAGAATTTAGGACTCTTAAAAGATGCGGTAAAGACGTTGATAAGACTAAGCAAGAGATAGTTAAAGATATAAGAGACAAGGCAAAAAAACATATAAATAATATAAAGGATGAGCTCTTTATTTTTAGTAATGTGGATGTTATTGAGGATTTAAGAGAAATTTATCCTTTACTTAAGGTATTAAGCCAATTAGTATTGGACTTTGATAATAGGTATAAAAGTAAAAAGAAAAGAAATGGTATAATTGATTTCAACGACATAGAACATCTTTGTTTAAGAATTTTAACAATGAAAGATGAAGCTGGCGGTATAATACCTTCGGATATTGCCTTGGAGCTTAGAAAGAAATATGAAGAGGTATTAATAGATGAATACCAGGATAGTAATATAATCCAAGAGCAAATACTGGGCACTGTATCAAGGAAAGAAACTGAAAATCCTAATGTATTTATGGTTGGTGATGTTAAACAAAGTATATACAGATTTAGGCAGGCAAAACCGGAATTATTTTTAGAAAAATATAATTCATATTCCTTAGAGAAGGGTAGTAAAAATAGAAAAATACTACTTTATAAAAATTTCAGAAGTAGAAAAGAAATTTTGGATGCAACAAATTATATTTTTAAGCTCATAATGTCAGAAAGTATTGGCGAGCTTAACTATACACAAGAGGAGTCTTTAAATCTAGGTGCCAATTATGAAGAGACACATGATACAGGAATAATTGGTGGGAAGGTGGAAATTAATCTTATAGAAAAAGATAATTCTAATACTCATGATTCAATTGAAGAAATAAATGAAAATTCAGAAGAGGAAGATAAGGAAGAAGCACTGGATAATATACAACTGGAAGCAAGAGTTGTGGCTAAAAAAATTCTGGAGCTTATAGGTACTGATAAAGACGGAAATCATGTGATGGTTAGGGATAAGAACACTAATCAGTATAGACCAATTCAATATAAAGATATAGTTATACTACTAAGAGCAACCTCAAATTGGGCAGAAGTTTACATGGATGAATTTAAAAAATATGATATACCAATTTATGCAGATACATCCTCGGGATATTTTGATACAGCAGAGATTCAGACAGTAATGTCTCTTCTTCAAATAGTTGATAACCCAAGGCAGGATATTCCTCTTTTATCTGTACTTCGTTCACCAGTAGCTGCCTTCTCTCAGGAGGAGCTAATTGATATAAGAGCCTTATGTAAAGATGCTGCATTTTATGATACTCTTAAAATGGCAGCTTCTAAATGGATTGGTGAAAATAATGAAGAGGCAGTAATATGTGATCCTGCAGAAAATGATATAGATATGCAGTTGTGTAAAAAGTGCCATTATTTCCTTGCAAGGCTAAATGTATGGAGAAACAAAGCGCCCCATATGAGTATAGATGAATTTATTTGGTATCTATATACTGATACCGGATATTATGGCTATGCTGGGGCAATGCCTAATGGATTACAAAGGCAGGCTAATTTAAAAATATTGTTTCAGAGGGCAAAGCAATACGAGCAAACAAGTTATAGAGGTCTTTTTAATTTTGTAAATTTTATAAATAAACTTAGAGTAAGCAGCGGTGACATGGGAAGTGCAAAAATTATTGGAGAGAATGAAAATGTTGTGAGAATTATGAGTATTCATAAGAGTAAGGGACTTGAGTTTCCTGTAGTAATACTATCTGGAACGGGGAAAAATTTTAATTTAAGAGATATTAATAAGAAGCTCTTACTGCATTACGAATTAGGTTTTGGACCTGATTATATTAATTATGAAAAAAGATTATCATATCCTACGTTGCTAAAACAAGCATTAAAGAGGAAAATTAAGCTGGAAAGTTTATCAGAAGAAATGCGAATATTATATGTAGCCCTTACAAGAGCCAAAGAAAGATTGGTTATCACTGGGATGGTTAATAATATTGAAAAAACCTGCTCAAAATGGGCATCAACTATAGATGGTTGTGATAAGATATCAGAGGATGTTATTTTAAGGGGGAGAAGCTTTTTAGATTGGATTGGACCGGCAATAATTAGGCATAATGATGCTGAGAAATTAAGAAACACTGCTCTCATTACAGACAGTAAAGGCATTATTTCAGATGAATCTAAATGGCATATTGAGCTGTGGGATAGAAAAAGAGCAGGAGAGTATAAAACTGAAAATGCTGATTCTGATGGCGGTTTTACTGAAGAAATATTACCAGAGGATGCTGTATTAGATAATATTAAAGAGATTCTGACAGGCAACATTGAACCTAGTCAGTATAGTGAGGAAATTGAAAGAAGGCTAAGTTGGGAGTATAATTATATTGAGGCGTCTAAACTGCCTTCATTGATATCTGTTACAGAATTAAAAAGACAGTTTGATGATGGTGATGAATATACAGTTCGTTTTTACGATTCAAAGATTTTGAAAAGGCCAGCATTTTTGGAAAAAAATAAGGGACTAACAGCAGCAGAACGAGGTACTGCTATGCATTCGATAATGCAGCATTTAGTGTTAGATAGTGAAATTACTAAGGATTATATAAAAAGCCAGATAGAAACTATGGTAAATAACGAAATTTTAACAAAGATTCAAGCAGAAAGTGTAAATACAGATAAATTATTAAGATTTTTTAAATCAAATATTGGTGAAAGAATGCTTAAATCTAAATGTATTATGAGAGAGGTACCATTTCAAATAAGGCTTAGCAGCAGAGAGATTTATAAAAATATTCATGACCCAAAATACAATAATGAATTCATAGTTGTTCAAGGAGCAATAGATTGTTATTTTGAAGAGGATGATGAAGTTATTCTTGTGGACTATAAAACAGACTATATTGACGACAATAATATTGATGAAATTACTAATAAGTATAAGACACAATTAAAATATTATTCTGATGCTTTAGAAAAAATTACAGGGAAAAAGGTTAGAGAGAAGTTCCTATACTTTTTTAGCAGCGGAAATGGTGTTTTGATTAAATAGAAAAGCATTGTTGATTGGAGGCATAAAAATTGGATTTTAAGGCTATTAAGGATTTTGAGGCTGGTAATAGGATAGAAAGTTTTTTTATCATCAAATCGGCTCTATGTAAGGTCTCAAGTACAAATAAAAAATATTTGGATTTTACTTTAGGAGATAAAACAGGAGAAATTAATGCAAAGCTTTGGGAATGTACAGAAGAGGATGAAAAAAACTTTAGGGATAATAAGATAGTTAAGGTAAAAGGAACGGTTATTGCATGGCAAAATATGCTTCAATTAAAGGTGGATAAAATTAGATTTCCTATGGAAGAGGATAAAGTTAAAATTGAAGATTTCGTTCCATCTGCACCTTATCCAGCTGAAGAAATGTATGAGTTGTTAAATTGTTATATCGAAGAAATCAATAACAATGATATAAAAAATATTGTTAAGAGCATTATAGAAGAAAATAAAGATAAGTTGATGAACTTTCCAGCAGCTATGAAAAATCATCATTCAGTTCGATCAGGACTTTTATATCATGTAACTACCATGTTAAGAGCTGGTGAGAAGCTTTGTGATGTGTATACTTATTTAAATAAGGATTTGCTTTATGCAGGTATAATGCTTCATGATATTGCAAAATTACAGGAAATGAATGCTTCTGATCTTGGAATTGTAAGTGAATATACTATAGAAGGGCAGTTGCTTGGACATATAATATTAGGAGTAGAAAAGATAGCTATGGCTGGAGAAAAGGTTAAAGCGGATAAAGAAATTGTCATGCTGCTTAAACATATGGTTTTATCTCATCATTATGAACCTGAGTATGGAAGTCCTAAAAAGCCTATGATTCCAGAAGCTGAAATGCTTCACTATTTAGATGATATGGACGCAAAAATGTTTGATATGCAAAAAGCTTTAAGAGACACTGCAGGTGGAAGCCTTTCAGACAGCATATGGTCCTTGGAAAAAAGAAAAATATATAAACCAAAGGTTGAAATGTAACTAAAGGTGAATATAGTATTTATACAAGCGATAATTTAGAGAGGGTAATAACTCTCTAAATTATCGCTTTTTTTACTCTATAGGAATTAAATTTTAGAATAAAACCATTTCCTGGCTAATAAATTTATAATAATTAAAAAATTGAGGGACAAGGATTTTTAGCTAAGCAAGGGGGAAGGGTTATGTCTTCTACTTTTAAAAAGGAATTTATATTACAGGGACTCCATTGTGCAAACTGTGCTGCAAAAATAGAAAGAGCTGTTAGTAATATTTCTGGAGTAAGAAGTGTTTCTATAGATTTTATCCCTAAAAAATTAAGGTTGGAGGCTTCTAGTGAGAAACAATTAAAGAAAATTATTGATGAGAGTATAAAAATAATTAACAAAATAGAACCAGAAGTTACAGTAGTTGATGGAAACACACATACTACCTCATATGAGAAACAATTCGAAAAGCAGAGAATAATTCAGATAATAAGAGTGGGAATTGGATTAATAGTTTATCTAGCTGCTCTTTTCTTAAATTTATCTTCTATGGTAGAAAAAATGGTATTTTTATTTGTATATTTGCTTGTAGGTATTGAGGTGCTTATTATGGCAATAAGAAATATTTCTGAAGGTCAAATATTTGATGAGAATTTTTTGATGTGTATATCCACCTTAGGTGCATTTTCTATTAATCAATTTCCTGAGGGAACAGCAGTAATGCTTTTCTATCAAATCGGAGAATTATTTCAAGACATGGCTGTAGATAATTCAAGAAAGTCCATAGTGAGTCTAATGGATATTAGACCAGATTATGCTAACTTAAAACTTGGTAATAAAATTAGAAAGGTGTCTCCTGAAAAGGTAAGTGTAGGTGATTTTATAATTATAAAGCCTGGAGAAAAGGTTCCCTTAGATGGTATGATCACTAATGGTAAGTCGATGGTTGATACTTCTGCAATAACGGGGGAATCTAGGCCAAAAGAATTGCAGGCAAACAGTGAAATCCTAAGTGGATTTGTCAATAAAAATGGCGTGTTAACAGCTAAGGTTACAAGAGAATATAAGGATTCAACGGTAGCAAAGATATTAAATATGGTACAGAATGCAAGTAGCAGAAAAGCACCCGCAGAAAAATTCATAACTAAGTTTGCTAGATACTATACGCCTGTTGTAATACTCCTAGCCATTTCAATCGCTGTACTACCAGGATTATTTATTACTGGAATTCCTGCTTCAGTGTGGGTATATAGAGCTCTTGTTTTTTTAGTAGTGTCCTGTCCCTGTGCTTTGGTAATCTCAATACCATTAAGTTTTTTCTCAGGTATAGGCGCTGCATCAAAGAAAGGAATATTAGTTAAGGGTAGTAATTATCTTGAGGCATTAAATAAAGTAGATACTGTTGTTTTTGATAAAACAGGTACTATTACAAAGGGTAATTTCAGGGTCACAGAGATTCGTACGAAAGGAGATATTCCAAAGGAACTGCTTTTAGAGTATGCTGCCTATGCAGAAGCTTATTCAAATCATCCAATCGCTTTATCTATATTAGAATGCTATGGAAAAAGAGTTAACCATGGAGCTATTCAGCAGCATTATGAAATTGCAGGATGTGGTATAAAAGCTAGAATAAATGGCCATAGATTTGCAATTGGTAATAGTAAGCTGATGAGAAATGAAAGTATACTAGAGGAAGTAGTGGAGTGCCCAGGTTCGGTAATATATTGCTCCTTGGATGGCAGGTATGTAGGCAGTATTATTATTTGTGACGAAATTAAGCAAGATGCCAAAGAAGCTATAAAAAAGTTAAAAAGGATGGGTATTAAAAAGACTATATTGCTTACTGGCGATAATAGGGTAATATCCAAGAATGTGGCAAAGACGTTAGGTTTTGATGAAGTTTATTCTGAGCTGTTGCCAAATGAGAAAGTAGAGCAGCTTCAATATATTAACTTGAAAAAAAGAACCAAGGGAAAGACTGTTTTTGTTGGGGATGGAATTAATGATGCTCCGGTTTTAGCAATGGCTGATATTGGAATAGCAATGGGGGCATTAGGGGCAGATGCTGCTATAGAGGCCTCTGATGTGGTTATAATGACAGACGAGCCCTCAAAGGTGGCGGCAGCTATCAGTATTGCAAAAAGTACAAAAATAATTGTATGGGAAAATATATTTATAGCACTTGGAGTGAAGGCAGTAGTTCTCATGTTAGGGGCTGTAGGAATGGCCACTATGTGGGAGGCAGTTTTCGCCGATGTAGGGGTTGCTTTTATTGCGGTGCTAAATGCCTCAAGAATTTTAGGAACAGAGTAACTAAAAGCAGCTATAAATTTCATTAGGATGAAATCTTTACAATGAATAGTTATTAGTATATAATGAAAACATAATTTAATAAACATGCTAGGGGTGCCTTTCGGCTGAGAAGGATTTTATAGTCCTAACCCTTTGAACCTGATGTAGTTTATACTACCGTAGGAAAGCGCATGGTTGAATTTGCATACTCTGCTTATTGAAGCTTGCCTTTCGGTGAGCTTTTTTTATTTTATATAAATTCATAAATTGACCTGAATAGTAGGATGAAACGCAGCAAATGTGTAACAAAGGTTTTAATAATTATTTTATAAAAGCTACAATTTGTTATGTGAAAAGAGGTGATAGGTGTGGTAGTAAACGGTAAAGAAATGGACATTCCTTTAGGAACTACTATTTCAAATTTACTTAATAAGCTGGAATTAAGTTCTGAAAGAGTAGTTGTAGAAGTAAATTTAAATATAATTGCAAGAGAACAATATGATGTATACGCGCTGGACAATAAGGATCAAGTTGAAATTGTCAACTTTGTAGGAGGAGGCTGTTAGATGAGGATTCTACTTAACGAGAAGCCCTGTAACGTAGAATATGGAGAAACTGCCTTCCAGGTAAGAGATAGGATAAAAGAAGAAGCTGATGTAGTAGTGTACAATGGATTTATAATTAAAGAAGATGTGCCCCTAAATGAGAATGATCGGCTAGTGCTGATAAAAAGAGGAGAAATTCCCGGTGAAGACGAGCTAGAAGCTTTACTGGCAGCAAGGCATACTCCTGGAGTGCATGAAAAAGTTAAGGAGGCAACAGTTGGAATAGCTGGACTTGGAGGCTTAGGTTCTAATATTGCGGTTTCTTTGGCTAGAATTGGTATAGGTAAATTGCTGCTGGTGGATTTTGATATTGTGGAACCTAGTAATTTAAATAGACAGCAGTATTTTATAAAGCACATAGGAATGTATAAAACTGAAGCATTGAAAGAACTTATTAGTCAAATAAATCCCTTTGTACAGGTGGAAATAAAAACTATATATCTAGATGAAACAAATGTTGAGGAATGCTTTAAAGCTGTGGATATAGTAGTGGAATCCTTCGACAATGCGAAATGTAAAGCTACCTTAGTAAATGAGGTTTTAAGCAAAATGCCTCATAAGAAAATAGTTTCAGCTTCCGGCATGGCTGGATATGCTTCTAACAATATAATAAAAACACAAAAAATAAGAGATAATTTTTATTTGGTTGGAGATTTGACTTCTGAAGCAAAGCCAGGGAACGGTCTCATGGCACCAAGGGTTTCTATTGCGGCAAATCATCAAGCAAATATGGTTTTAAGATTAATTTTAGGAGAAAAGGAAGCTTAATTGTAGTTAAAAGTTATAAATCAATATTTAAAAATTGAATAAAAATATAAATTTAAGGGAGAGTTAAAATTATGAATTATACAACACAAATGGATGCTGCTAAAAGGGGCATAGTTACTAGAGAGATGGAAATAGTAGCTAAGAAAGAAAATATTAAAATAGAAGATTTAATGGAATTAATGGCAGCAGGTAAGGTTATAATACCAGCAAATAAAAATCATAAATCCTTAGACCCAGAAGCTGTGGGAAAGGGTATGAAAACAAAAATCAATGTAAACTTAGGTATATCAAAGGACTGCTGTGATGTTGAACCTGAACTTGAAAAGGTTAAAGTAGCTATAGACATGAAAGCAGAAGCAATAATGGATTTAAGTTCTTTCGGAAAAACTGAAGAATTTAGACACAGACTTATTGAAATGTCACCAGCTATGATTGGAACAGTTCCAGTTTATGATGCCTTAGGTTTTTATGACAAAGAATTAAGTGAAATTTCACCTGATGAATTCTTAAAAGTTGTTGAAAAGCATGCACAGGATGGTGTTGACTTTGTAACTATTCATGCAGGTTTAAATAGAGAAACTGCTGAAGTATTCAAAAGAAACAAAAGAAAAATGAATATAGTATCTAGAGGCGGTTCCTTAATGTATGCATGGATGGAATTAAATCAAAAAGAAAACCCATTCTATGAACACTATGATGAACTTTTAGATATATGTGAAAAATATGATTTAACTTTAAGTCTTGGCGATGCCTGCAGACCAGGTTGTTTGGCAGATGCAACAGATGCATGTCAAATTACAGAATTAATGATACTTGGTGAATTAACGTTAAGAGCTTGGGAAAGAAATGTACAAGTTATGATAGAAGGGCCAGGACATATGGCTATTAATGAAATAGCTTCAAATATGATAATAGAGAAAAAATTATGTCACGATGCTCCATTCTATGTTTTAGGACCTCTTGTAACAGATATAGCTCCTGGTTACGATCATATAACTAGTGCTATAGGTGGTGCTATTGCTGCTAGCAGTGGTGCAGATTTCCTATGTTATGTAACACCAGCAGAACATTTAAGACTTCCAAATCTTGAAGATATGAAGGAAGGAATTATAGCTTCAAGAATAGCCGCTCATGCTGCGGATATCGCAAAAGGTGTAAAGGGTGCTAGAGACTGGGATGATAAAATGGCAGAGGCAAGACAACAACTAGACTGGGAAAGAATGTTTGAATTATCTATTGATCCTGAAAAAGCAAGAAGATATAGAAAAGAATCTATGCCTGCTCATGAGGACAGCTGTACAATGTGTGGTAAAATGTGTTCTGTAAGAAATATGAATAAGGTAATGGCAGGTAAAAATATTAATATTTTAAGAGATGATGACTAATGCTTTATTTAATTTCAAATAGGAAGCTTGTTAAGGATAGGAATTTTATAGAAGTTATGCAACAGGCTGCTGAAGGTGGAGTAGATGCTATTATATTAAGAGAAAAAGATTTACCCTATGAAGAATTATTGCCAATAGCAGAAGAAGTAAAGAGGGTAATAGCTAATACCAAAACATTATTAATAATAAACAGCAGTTTGCAGGTGGCAAAGGATGTTCAGGCGCATGGTTATCATTCAAGTTTTAATGCATTTATGGGTAACAAGCCAAACTTCAATGGTGAACTTGGAGTGTCTGTGCATACCTTAGAGGAAGCAGTGGCAGCGGAAGAAAAAGGTGCGGACTATTTATTAGTTAGTCATATATTTGAGACAGACTGCAAAAAAGGATTGGCTCCTAAGGGTATAGGGGTCATTGAAGAAGTAAGAAAAGCTGTAAAAATCCCTATAATCGCATTAGGAGGAATAAACTTAAATAATGCAGAGCAGGTTTTATTAGCAGGAGCAAACGGCTTTGCAGTAATGTCCTCCATAATGAAGGATGAAAGTCCGGATATCTTAGCAGGAGAATTTAAGAAAATTATTAAAAATACAGTAAAATAAATATATTAAAAAGGTCTTGAATAGCCAGCTAATGGCTTTCCAAGACCTTTTTTATTACTTTACTACAGAATCCCAATTTATTTTGTCTGTTAGCTTCTGAACAAATCGTTCAAAGTATTTTTTTTCCAAATCTGTAAAACGGCCAACTATTGGGCTGTCTATATCTAGTACCCCGTAAATAACATTATTCTTAATTATCGGAATTACGATTTCCGAATTAGAAGCAGTGTCGCAGGCAATATGTCCAGGAAAATCATGAACATCATGAACCATGATGATTTTACCTTCTTTAACAGCAGTACCACAGACGCCATTTCCTATCTTAATTCTATTGCAGGCAGGACGACCTTGAAAAGGTCCTAGAATCAGTTCTTCATTTTTCAATAAATAAAAGCCTGCCCAATTTAGATTGTCAATTAAAGATGCAATAATGGCTGAAGCATTGCTAAGATTAGAAATATCATCATCTTCATCCTGAAGCTGGATATCTAAATAGGAAAGCATAAGTTTTAATCTTTCTTCATCATTTAATGTCTCTAAATCATCATATTTATACAAGATATAGTCCTCCGATTATTGAAATTTAACTTTTATATTTACTATTTCTCCTTTTGTATCAATTCTAATTGGCGGCCCCCAGGTTCCATAACCTGAAGATACTATTAACTGATAGTTATCTTTTTTATAGTAGCCATAGTCATCTACATATATTTTCTTTGTTATTAAATTTAGAGGAAATATTTGGCCTTTATGAGTGTGTCCAGAAAGCTGTAAGTCTATACCATTCTTTTCTGCTTCATCTAAGCTCACAGGCTGATGGTCCAAATTTATTATAGGAAGAGATGGATCTAATTTTGAAAGTAGCTGCTTTATATCTTTTCTATTATTTCCTTCACCTCTGGAGAAGGAGGCATCCATTCTCCCTATAACTACAAAGCTGTTGTCAACAATTACAGTTTCATCTAAGAGTAATTTAACATTACTTTCTTTATAATTATTGGCTAGGTCGTTAAGGTCATTTGAATAGTTTTCATGATTACCTGCTATAGCATATACTCCATATTTAGACTTTAGATTTTTAAAAGCTGAAGTCATATATTTTTTTTCACTTGTGGAGGTGTTTTCATCTATAATATCTCCGCATAGGAAAATTATATCTGGGTTTAGTTTGTTTATGGAATCAACCATGTCAGATAGTTTTTTATTATTTATTCCGCTGCCAAGATGTATATCAGATACCATAGCAATATTTAGTGTTTTTATCTTACCAGCTTTCTTATCAATATTTAAAGAGTAATCTGTAACTACGGTATGAGAAGCATTATACATACCATAAAAAATAAGTCCAATTACTAAAATTACAACTATAAGACCATTTCCATAGATAAAGCTTAGAAAATTTCCTATACTTGTTTTGCCTAAGGCAGTTTTATGAAAAATAAATCTTAATATATCTGCTATAGGAAGTAAAAGCAGCAAATAAAAAAAAGCAGACATCCAATATACGCCTATTACTGTAAAAGGACTTCTTATGTAATGAGGAAGAAAATTTCTTCCTATAGAACTAATTATATAGGAAAGAGCGGCAATCCAGAAAATAGTCCAATAAAGTTTTGTACCAACAACAGGTATAAATTTAGTAATGGCTGTATAGGATCTTTTACCAACATAATAATTAAGCAGACCGAAAATACCTATAAATAATACTAAAAGAAAAATGGTTCTAATTAAATATATAAATTTCATCATTAACCACCTTTAAAAAAATTAGGATGCATTTAGCTGTAACCAGGGTAATTTTTTAAGTGTATATTTATAAAGATATATTAGCATTCCCCAAATTATATTATAAGTCATATTGAAAGCTTTAGCTAGAAAAAGTAGGATACGGAAGAAAAATATAAGCTAAGGCTGTATTTTATACGTTTCCATATTTAATAAATGTAAAACATGTGTTATTATGATAAATATACAAAAAATCATACCAAAAATTTAAAATACCTTAGACAATAGGGGGAGTACAGTTGTTATGGATTTTATAAAGGAGATTCTTGGCAAGGAAGGTACAAAAAGAATATTTGTATTTGCACTAATAATATTGTTTTTGTATCTTACTAGACCAGTACTTAATTTATTTCTCTTAACTTTTTTATTTACATATTTAATCGACAGTGCACAGAATTTTATAGTTGGACACTTGGAAAGGTTTATAAAGGTAAAACAAACCATTATAACTATTATCTTATATTTACTAGTTGTTGCTTCTATAGTTTTAGTTGTATCTAAATATGCACCTATAGTTATCAAGCAGACTATAGATATAATCAATGAAGCATCGGAAATTGATTTGACTTCTAATCTTGGAGGTTTTGGTCAGTATTTGGATACTATATTAAATGAAGCTAATTTATCTAGTTATGCAAAAATTGGAGTGGATTATGCAGTGCAGCTAGCGACCAATATTGGAAAGGGCAGCTTAAATGCTTTTATAGCGCTAATATTAAGTTTATTCTTTATGTTAGAGAAACACAATATTAAGAGGTTTATGCATAAGTTTGAAACTAGCAAAATATCTACCATTTATCAGTACCTAGCTTTTTACGGAAGGAACTTTTTGAATTCTTTTGGTAAGGTAATTCAAGCTCAAATACTGATTGCACTAGCAAATACATCATTATCAGTGATAGCTCTTTCTTTTATGGGATTTCCTCAAATGCTAGCTATTGGAGTAATGATATTTGTATTGAGTTTGATACCAGTGGCAGGTGTTATAATTTCAATAGTTCCACTTTCATTAATAGCATACAAAATAGGCGGAGTTATTAAAATTGTTTATGTATTAGTAATGGTTGTAGTTATTCATGGAATCGAAAGTTATCTTTTAAACCCTAAGCTTATGTCCGCCAAAACAAAACTACCCGTATTTTTTACTTTTGTAGTTTTAATCGTATCCGAGCATTTTATGGGGGTATGGGGACTTTTACTAGGAATACCTTTGTTTATGTTTGTTTTAGATTTAATGGATGTAAAAATTGTTGATGGAAGCGAAATAAAGAAGGTCAGGTAATATTTTTACCTGACCTTCTTTGTTATAGTAGGGAACCATATAGACTAGTATATAATTCAGCGGATTTTCTCCAGCTGTTATCTTCGTTCATGGCGGATTTAACCATGTTATTCCATTGAGTTCTATTATTATAATATACATCTTCTGCCCGTCTTATAGCAGCTAACATTTCATGAGCATTGTAGTTTGCGAAGGTAAAACCAGTTCCTTCACCAGTAAATTCATTATATGGTTTTACAGTGTCTTTTAAACCACCAGTCTCTCTAACTACTGGCAGGGTACCATATCTTAATGCAATAAGCTGTCCTATACCGCAAGGCTCAAATAAAGACGGCATTAAGAACATATCTGAGGCAGCATAGATTTTTCTAGCTAAGTCATCGCTATAGCATATATTAGCTGATAATTTATCTGGTCGATTCCAAGCATGGTATTTAAACATATCTTCATATTCCTTGTCACCAGCACCTAAAACTACCAACTGAATACCATCGTTTAAAAGTTCATTTATAACATGGGATATTAAATCCAGTCCTTTTTGGCTGACTAAACGGGTAACCATTCCTATCATTGGTATATTTTCATTTACAGGTAAACCAAGCATCTTTTGAAGTTCAGTTTTATTTTTTGTTTTCTTTTTTATACTGTATTTATCAAAGTTTGAAAATAAGCATTTATCTGTTTTGGGATTAAACATTTCATAATCTATGCCATTTACTATACCCCATAGATCCCAATCTCTTCCGCTTAAAAGTCCTTCTAGTTTTTCACCATAAGCAGGGGTTTTAATCTCTTCTGCATATGTATTACTAACAGTACTTATTTTATCAGCAAAAATTAATCCTGCCTTCATAAATGAGATGGCATCAAAGAATTTAAAGGCATTCTCATGATAATAGCCTTCATTTAAGCAAAGAAGTTCACCTAACATTCTTTTATTAAATATACCTTGATATTTTAAGTTATGAATAGTAAATACGGTTTTTATATGTTTGTAATTCCAGTAATCTCTATAATGGTCCTTTAAAAGAGGGGGAACTACTGCTGTCTGCCAATCGTTGCAGTGTATAATATTAGGGTTAAAGTCACCCATATATGTTATTGCTTGAAGAAGTCCTCTTGAGAAAAAGGCGAACCTTTCACCATCATCGTAATATCCATACGCGCCTGGTCTTTTAAAATAATACTCATTATCTATAAAATAGAAAGGTATTGAATCATATTCTAGGTATTCTAAGCCGCAAAATTGATTTCTGTAACCAACTGGAGTTGTAAAACTTTCAATATGCTGCATCTGTTTTTTAAAATGCTCAGGAATATCATTATATTTAGGCATTATTACACGAACATCAACACCAAGTTTTCTTAGGGCTTTAGGCAATGCATATGCTACATCACCTAAACCGCCAGTTTTCATAAATGGATGACATTCCGAAGTTGCAAATAAAATCTTCATTATATCTACTCCTTATAAGTTAAATAAGCTTTTCTTCTCGATTACTAAAGGGAATTCATCATCACCTTTTAGTTCTTTGTTTTCCTCAATAATAACATTTTTATCAATAATAACATTTGTAAGTTTAGCGTTTTCTTTTATTTCACAGTTCTGAAGTATTATACAGTTTTTGATTTCAGCTCCTTTATGAACAATTACACGTCTAGATAAAACACTATTTTCAACAGTACCGCCCACTAGGCATCCATTAGCTATAAGTGAGTTTTTAACAGTAGAACCATTAAAATATCTAGTTGGGGCTTCGTCCATGACTTTTGTATAAACCAAACCATTACTAAAGAAAAGTTCTTTATTTATCTCTAAATTTAACATATCCATATTTGCTTTATAATAATCATTAACTGAATTTATCCATTTAACGTATCCTTTAAATCCATAAGCATTTACGTCAAGAGTTTCAATATTTCTATAAATCCATTGTTTAAGGGATGACCAATAACCTACTTTAATACATTTATTTATTATATCAATCAATAAATCCTTTTTTAATATAAACATTTCCATTGAAATATTTTGGTCATTGTCAACACCAGTGTTTTTCCCAATGCCAATTACATTGTTATTTTCATCAAGATTTAGTACATTAGCATCTAGGAAATTATTTTTACCATCATTAATTTTTTTGTAAACCATAGTTATATCTTTTCCAGATTCCTCATGAAATTTCGCAGCCGCCTTTAGGTCTATATTGCATATCATAGAGGAAGATGAAACTATAACCTTATCCTGTTTACTTCTGTAAAGGTACTCAAGATTATTTTTTAACATTTCTATATCACTTAAAAATGAATTCTGTTCACCAAAATTAAAGATAAACAATCCATTTAATTTTCTATCTAAGTCCCAAGGCTTTCCTGTACCTAAGTGATCAACTAGTGATCTTGCTTTACTTTGAATGAAAACTCCTACATTGTTAATTCCTGAATTAACAGCATTGGATAGACAAAAGTCTATTATTCTATATCTTCCGCCTATTGGAAGTGCGGAAAGTGATCTACTTTTAGTTAAACTTTTTATACTGCTCTCATCCTCATTAAGTATTAAAATTGACATATAATCCGTAAGCATTTGTAATCCCTCTCTTCACTATTATTGACAAGTTTCTTTTATTCTGCAACCTTCACCAATTACATTGATAAATTCCCCATTACCCACGCTGCATTCATCATGAATTATTGTATTACTTCCAATGACAGCTTTTCTAATTATCAGATTATTACCAACCTTTACGTTTGGCATTATAACTGAATCGTAAACTTTAGTATTTTCTCCAATATGAACTCCTGGGAAAAGTACTGAATTCACAACTTCACCTAAAACTACACAACCCTCAGCAATTAATGAATTTTTAACATATGAATCTGGACTGATATATTGAGGTGGTCTAGTAGGATTAACGGAATATATCTTCCAGTCATTATCATGTATATTTAGTGTATTATTTTCATCTAATAAATCCATATTAGCCTGCCATAAGCTTTCTATAGTACCAACATCACGCCAGTATCCTTCAAAATTATAAGCATACATTTTTCTACCTGTGCTTAACATTTTAGGAATGATGTTTTTACCAAAATCGTTACTGGATTTTTCGTCTAATTCATCTTCCTTTAAATATTTCTTTAGTACTTTCCAGTTGAATATATAAATTCCCATTGAGGCTAGATTATTCTTAGGATGTTTTGGTTTTTCCTCAAATTCAAATATTTCATTATCTTCATTAGTATTCATTATTCCAAATCTGCTTGCCTCTTCTATAGGTACTTCAAAAACAGAAATTGTTGCATCAGAACCTTTCTCTTTATGATAACTAAGCATTTTAGAATAATCCATTTTGTAAATATGGTCACCTGATAAAATAAGAACATAGTCTGGATCATATGCATCTATAAAATGCATGTTTTGGAAGATGGCATTGGATGTGCCTTTGTACCAATTACCACCAGTTTCCTTCATATAAGGAGGAAGCAAGCTAACCCCGCCATTAATTCTATCTAAATCCCATGGGCTTCCTATACCTATATGAGTATTTAGGGCAAGATGCTTATACTGTGTAAGAACACCAACAGTATCTATTCCAGAATTTGAACAATTACTAAGTGTAAAGTCTATAATTCTATATTTGCCTCCAAAAGGTACCGCAGGTTTTGCAGTTTTTCTAGTTAAAATCCCCAGCCTACTTCCTTGTCCACCAGCAAGGATCATGGCTACCATTTCTTTCTTTTGCATAAAACAATTCCCCTCCTTAAGATGTAAATAAAAGTTTGAAAAGTAAAAATTATTATAATGAAATAATAATCTTATTTTAAACTAGTTTTGGAAAAAATACACTACTTTTATGATAAGTTTTTGTTAAATTCTCTAAAAAACTAGTATGTCAATATTTTTTAAAAGTAGATGTGATGTAAATTATATATCAAAATGTATATATTTGGCAATACCTAAAATATAATACTTATTTAGGAAAGAGGCGTGTAAATTATCAATTTGATAATAAACAAAAAATAATTTTGATAAATTATCAAAAAAGCATTGATTGTGTTATTAAACCATGCTATAATTTCATTAAAGTTAAACAAAAGGTACCTCAGGTACCAAAAACAACTAAAGGAGGAATATTTATTATGAGACAAGTAGCTATTTATGGAAAAGGTGGAATTGGTAAATCAACAACTACACAAAATTTAACAGCAGGTCTTGCTGAAATGGGAAAGAAAATAATGGTTGTAGGTTGCGACCCTAAGGCTGACTCAACAAGATTATTACTTGGAGGTTTAGCACAAAAATCAGTTTTAGATACATTAAGAGAAGAAGGAGACGATATCGAATTAGAAGCAATATTAAAAGCAGGATATGGTCAAATCAAATGTGTTGAATCA
>JAUZPI010000042.1 GCA_030706015.1 Bacillota bacterium | reverse complement strand
TGTACTCAATTAAGTTATCACTTAATTTATTCTCATAAAGAATTGCTGACTTTTCATGATATCTGTTTAATTTTCAAAGACCAATTGTTTTGCTGTCGTTAGACAGCTTATACAGTTTATCACCTTGTTTTTAATTTGTCAACATGTTTTTTATTGACATTTCAAAACTTTTTCTTCGCTGTAACGAGACAGCTTAACTAGCTTATCATCTTCATTTTAACTTGTCAACATATTTTCTATTAGCAAATTAAAACTTCTTTACTGCTGTAACGAGACAGCTTATATAGCATATCAAAACATTATTTACATGTCAATAACTTTTTCGGCATTATTTTCATAAACTTGTTTTGATCTTGTCGTTTCTTGCGACAACATGTGTTATTTTATCATACCAAGATAATTATACATATGATGTATATGGATTAATATGAACTTAATATAGTATTTCTAAGCTATACTCACTATATCTCTATTGTTCTTATACTGATACACTAGGTAAGGTATACTTTACTTCAATGCTCATTATACTTATAAAAGTATAAATAAATCCCCAGTGCAATTAAAATAGCACCAGGGATTTAACTAAGCAAAATATTCTTCTATGCTCTGAAAACAGATGTCTATCATAAACTTAATTTCTTCTTCATTAATAATGTAAGGTGGTATAAAATATAGAACATTTCCTATAGGTCTTAATAATAAACCTTTTTTAAGGGCAATCTTATAAATCTCATACCCAACCCTTAAATTCCCTGGATAAGGTTCTTTTGTTTCCCTATTACTTACTATTTCTATAGCTGTTATCATACCTATGCTTCTTACTTCACCAATATGCTTTGAAAACATTGCCTTTTCCATAGTAAGGTCTCTTATAAATTGACCTTTATTTCTATTATTCTCAATAATATTGTCTTCTTCAAATACTTTTAAATTTTCCAAAGCAATGGCACAAGCCATAGCGTTGCCTGAATAAGTATGACTATGTAAAAATGACTTTCGTTCATTATAATCTCCATAAAAACAGTCGTATATTTCATCTGAGGTCATTACTACTGACATAGGCATATATCCAGCAGAAATTCCTTTTGATAAACACATAAAGTCTGGACTTATTTTAGCATGGTTACAAGCAAACATTTCTCCAGTTCTACCAAACCCCATTGCAATTTCGTCTGCAATAAGATGAATATCATATCTATCACAAAGCTGTCGAAGCTTTTTTAAATAGATAGGTGAATACATCTTCATCCCTGCTGCTCCTTGCACCATGGGTTCAACTATTACTGCACTTATGTCCTCATGATACTCTACAATGCTCTTTTCCATAACCTCAAAACATTCAGCATTACAATTGTTTCTACTACAATTGTACTTACATCTATAACAATCTGGACCATCTATTCTAATGGTATCCAATAAAAGAGGCTTATATACCATATTAAACTCATCAAGATCGCAAACTGATAAGGCTCCAAGCGTTTCCCCATGATATGCATCGCTAAGTGCAGCAAACCTTCTCTTTCTAGGATTTCCCTTTTGCATATTATAGTGAAAGCTCATCTTTAAGGCTATTTCTACTGCAGAAGAACCATTATCGGAGAAAAACACCTTAGTTAACTTCTCTGGAGTTATATGTACAAGTTTTTCTGCTAATTCTATGGCAGGTTTATTAGAGAAATTAGCAAATATAACATGCTCAATACTATCTATTTGTCTCTTTATAGCTTCATTTATTCTCTTATTACTATGTCCAAGAGTGTTTGTCCACCAGGATGATATACAATCTAAATATTTATTTCCATCAACGTCATAGAGCCAAACCCCTTCTCCTTTTTCTATAACTATTGGCGCCAGCTCCTCATAATCCTTCATCTGTGAGCAAGGGTGCCATATGTACTTCAAATCTTTTTCTATATAATTATTCATATACATACCTCACAATATAAGTAGGAATAAGTGATGTAATACTTTCCTTTAGCCATTTTTTCTAACTGCAAGATTTAAGTCGCAAACCATCTTCTTATCATCGCATATTTTGTTACCCGATGTAGTTAGATAATTTCCTGTGATTGTAGCATTTGCTCCTGCATTAAAGCAATTCTTGCCAAATTCATCTATAAGATTTCTTCCACCAGCAAGTCTAATAAGTGCTTTAGGATTTATAAATCTAAAAACTGCAATAGCTTTTAATATTTCGTCTTGACTAAGGCTTTCCGCATTTTCTAATGGGGTACCCTTAATTGGGTTCAATACGTTTATTGGAATAGAATTAACACCCAAATCTCTTAACTGAAAAGCAAGCATAGCTCTATCTTCTAGACTTTCTCCAAGTCCAATAATTCCACCTGAGCAAATAGCCATACCAGCTTCTTTAGCTGCATTAATCGTATCTATTCTTTCGTCATAAGCATGAGTTGTGCATATATCTTCGTAATAAGCTCTGCTAGTTTCTAAGTTATGATGATACATAGTTATTCCCGTTCCTCTTAACTTAAGAAAATCTTCATAGCCTAATATTCCCAAAGAAGCACATAAATCTATTTTTACTTCCTTATTCAGTTCTTCATAGATTTCTAAAACCTTATCAAATTCCTTGCCAGTGATTCCTCTTCCGCTGGTTACTAAGGAGAATCTATTTACTCCTTCACTCTCATTTTCCTTTGCTAGCTTTATCGCCTCTTCCTTTGAAACTAAACTATATTCTTCAACATTAGTTTTATAGTGGGCTGACTGTGCACAAAACTTGCAATCTTCAGAACATCTTCCAGACTTTGCATTCATAATAGTACATAAATCTACTTCAACTCCACAAAAGTGCTCTCTTATTTTACTAGCACTTTTACACAATTGTTCTATTTCTTCCTTTTCTTCAAGATTTAATAATTTCATGGCTTCTTCAAAATTAATAGTTTGTCCGCTTAAAACCCTTTCCTCTAGGCTTTTTATAAATTCTTTCATACCCTAATCCCCTCTTTTCATCATTATTAAAAATGCATCTTAACTCCATTCAATATATCTCATTATCTTCTGTATATACTCATAATGCTCTGATTTAAGCTGCATAAATAATAGAATTCTATAAATATCCTTATCTATAATAATAATGAATAAGATTTTTATTGTCAACCAATGCTACGTAATTAGTTTACAATGATATTGCAATATTTTTTTCTCTGAGGGGATTTAAATGCTCTTCAAAATACTATTATTTAATATAAACCTTGCTCTATCTTCCTTTTTGTAATATTACTTCCCAGAACCAATAGTGCAGTAATCCAAATAAGTAAATATATAAGCTGTCCTTTAAATTCTAATATACTCTTACCCGTTTCTATACCTTGAGCCATTGTCATATATACCTTTTGTGGAAGGGTATTGCAAAGAGCATCAAGGACTTTATTACTTCCTGTAAAGGAGTAAAAACAGCCTGCTAATACAGAAGTTATAACATAAATCACAGTAGCTACCAAAGAAACATTCCGTTCTAGCACTGATGAAAAAAACAATGCAAGTGATGTTGAGAGTGCACTAAGAATTCCAATCAATATTGCCAGCATTCCAAGACTAAATCCAATATTTACGCCAAAACATACCTTTGTAATCGTAATTGCCATAAAGGTAGGTATATATATACCTATAAAAGTAAAGACTTCTTGTGAAAATAGGTACAGTTTTTCGCTAACTGGTGCAGTTAATACTCTTCTGAAGGTTTTTAGCGTTCTATCTTCTGGAAAAAGTAGTGACAGAGCAACTCCTTGCATTAAAATAATGATTACAATAAACCCTAAAATGGTAGTTCCAGTGCCTCTTTTTCCCTTTTTACTTTCTATAATTTCACCTGACTTAAAAAAGGTTTCTATGATTTTTTTGTCAGCCTTATTTTTTATAGTTGTTACTTTATAAGCTCCATCCTTCTTTTCTTCTACGATAGCAATATATTTCCCTAAAAGCAGTTCAGAATAAGCAGGTCTATTATGCATTACATCAATTTGAATCTTATCATTTTGTGGAATATTATATGTTTTATCTGTAATAAAAGCAAAATGTCCCTTAAACTCCGTTTTTACGGAGAATAATACAGCAACTGCAATCATAATAGGTATAACTAGTACCGCAACGATAAGCACTGCCTTTTGGACTAGAATTCTATATAAGTTATTTTTCAGTATGCTTATAATGTTCATTATACATATTCCTCCGGTTTAAAAATAAATTCACATATTATGATACAGATTATAGAAGCAAGTAACATCAATGCGAGAGTAGGCACATATATGCTGAAATTACTATCATAAATAATCTGAAAGGCACTTTGTGTAATCCACTTGATTGGTGATAAATACGATATCTTCTCCGCCAATTTTCCTAGGCTAGCAGCAGAAAAAAAACTGCCTCCGAAAAATACAAAGAGTAATATTGGAATTTGCATTGTGGAATTAGCGGCCTCTTCTCTTTTAAAAATACAGCAAAACAATACACCAAGAGAACAGCCAAACAGAGATAGTGTATTAATTAGTAACATAATGTATGGAAGACTTTCACCTCCAAAATTGATATGAAAAAGATATTGGCCAGCCAGCAAAATAATACTGTAAGAAATGGTGCCCAAAATATAAGTAGAAATCAATTTCGAAAGGTAAATTTCCGTTTTAGAAACTGGTGCAAAAACAATACGTATGTTACCTCTTTTTACTCTTTCCTCCATAAACGCATTGGTTGCTGTCATCGAAATCATTAATGCCACAAAAATCATCATAGTAACTCCATAATAATCATAAGAGCTTACCACTCCGGCACCATAGCCTCCCTTTGTCACAAAGCCCATAACCCCAATGAGTATCAATGGAAATATGGTATTGAACATCACCAACATTGGGTTTCTAAGGATATTCATAAAATCAAATTTAATTATCTTGAAGAAATTCATACGTCTCCTCCTAATCTCTAAGGTTTCTTCCTGTTAATTCTAAGAATACAGTTTCTAAGGAGGCTTCTTTACTACTCATAGTTTCTATTTTGCAGCCCTTTGCTAATATCTCGGCTATGATTTCATTAAGATTATCTTTTGACTTATCAACAGTTATTTCCATGGTATTTTCAAAGAAAGCAGCTTTTTTCACTCCATTAATTTCATAAAATTTCTTAAGATTTAAATTATCTAAATTATTTGCATGGAACTTATAGGTTACTTCATCATTTACTTTTTGATTTAACTCATCTTTTGTCCCCTCTGCAATAATTTTTCCTTCATTCATAATAATGATTCGATCACAAATTGACTCTACTTCTTCCATGTAGTGGGTGGAATAAATTATCGTTGCACCTCTCTTTTTCAGAATTTTAATTGATTCTAATATATGATTTCTTGATTGTGGATCAATACCTACTGTAGGTTCGTCCATGATAATAAGTTGAGGCTGATGAGCAATGGCACAAGCTATATTTAATCTCCTTTTCATGCCTCCAGAAAAAGTTTTAGGCTTATCATTCTTTTTATCAGATAGACCTACAAGTTCCAATGCCTCCTTAACCTTCTCCTCCAACTGTTTTCCTTTTAATTTATAAAGACTTGCAAAAAAACGTACATTTTTCTCAGCGCTGATTTCTTCATAAATTGCTAGGTCCTGAGGAACAATTCCTATTCCCTGCTTAATAGGTTTTACATTTCTTTTCAGATTATGTCCCAATATTGTTATCTCCCCCTTATCAGGCGATAATATGGTTCCTAAAATGCTGATAGTTGTACTTTTACCTGCTCCGTTTGGACCTAATAGTCCAACAATTTCCCCCTTATTTACGGAAAAACTTATTCCATTAATTGCTCTTTTAGTATTATAAGTTTTTTCTAGATTTTTAACTGTAACAATATTATTCACTTATATCTCCTCCTAATTAGACATTATACTGTCTACGCCAACTGTAACACATGTTTGTTTTATAGTCAATATATTGTCTATTTTTTGCTACCATTAGATATTTTTATTTTTAGAAATTTTGAAAAAAAGAAAAAGCCATAAAATTAATTATGACTTTCCAATAATTTATATATATTCTCCCTTATTATCAGCAGAGTTTCTTCTTCTTTCAAATTCCTTAAATACTCTCTCTTGTACCTCACTTAAATCTTCATCTATTTCCAGTACCCCTTCTTCTTCGAAACCATCTTGCTCTTCGCCATCAAAACGGTAAAGTTTCTTTAGCAATCCCCACAATATTTCCATCTCTTCTGAGGTGAAGTACTTAAAGAGATCTGCCATAAAGTATAATCCTAATTCACCACACTTCATTGCTATCTGCTTCCCAGCTTCAGTGATTTTAATGTTAACGGCTCGCTTATCTTTTGGGCTAGGCACAGTAATAACGTACCCCTTATTCTCCATTATAGTTATCAGTTGTTTTACACTCTGTTTAGTGGTTCCAAGCTTTCTCGCAATATTGTTAAGAGTTGTTTCATCCTCAGGTAAATGCGCAATTGCTATCATTGCCATATATTGTCTTGATGTTAAGCCTTCAAGATATTTGTCACCTTGCACCTGAAGCTTATTGGCAAGTGAAAAAAGTGTTGCGTAAGTTTGCTGCATTAAAAATGCTTCCCTATATAAATCCATAAATCTCTTCCTTCATTTTAGACATTATATTGTTTATGATAATGATAGCAGAACATACTAAATTCATCAATATTATATCTGCTTTTCTTAACTCACCTTATGCCTTTATAATTATGCTACTTGACAAGTTTCAACACGAGTATTATGCTTTACTTACCAGAAACCAAGTAAACCATTTTAGTTTCCACAGGAGGATTATTTATGAGTAGAGATGGTTTTTCAAGAAAGGAACTATTATTTTTAATAACTATAAGTTTAGCTTTAGGAATTAGACAAATGGCAATGACCATGGTTATGCCTTTTATTTCTACCTATAGCAAAACTCTAAACCACAGTACCCCAGTATTAGCAGGAGTTGCTTTAGGCATTTTTGGCTTAACTCAAGCTATATTTCAAATTCCCTTTGGAATATGGAGTGATAAGGTAGGTAACAAATTAGTTTTACTATTTGGAATCATGGAAGTAGTAATAGGTTTATTTATAGCCTTTCTAGCAACAAATATTTATCTATTAATCTTCTCTAGGGCTCTGCAAGGCAGTGGAGCCGTTTTAGCAGTAGGTTATTCTTGGGCTACAGGTTCCGTAAGCAATGAAAAAAGACCTAGAGCATTGAGCATCTTAGGTATGATAATCGGGGTTGCAGCGGCTGGTTCCTTCGCCTTAGGTTCCATTGTTAATAATTTATTACCAGTAAAAGATATGTTCTTAGTGTGTGCCATTTTAATTTTTATAGTCTGGCTTATTATTTTAGTATTTCTAAAAGAAGAAAGAAATTTCATATCCAAAAAAGAAAAAACTACTGGAATCGATGCAAAAGGAAGTTTTAAAATACTGCTTAGTAATAGACTTTTTGTTAGACTTAACTTAGCAGGTTTTATGAATAATTTTATTATGACAGGTGTGTTCTATATAATACCTCAATACTTAGATAAACTTACTGGTACCAGCGGCATGTGGAAGATTTTTATGCCAGCAGTAATCATTGCAGTAATATGCATGAGAAAGGCTATACCCTTTGTTGAAAAGGGACAGAGTTTAAAAATCATTGTTATTTCCTATGTTGTTACAGCTATAGGTGTAAGCTTCTTCTTTAATAAAACATCATTTTACTTTATATTAATAGGGAGTATACTATTTATGTCTGGGTATATAGTACTAAGCACTGTAATACCATCAGTGGCTAATGATATAGCAGAAGACAGCTATAGAGGTACAGCAAATGGAATAATAAATAGCTTTCAATATATAGGATCTTTTGCTGGACCAGTTGCAGCAGGGGCTTTATGGACTAGTCATGAAAGCTTAGTACTAATATTATTAATTATAATAGCCTTGCTTGGTACCTTTACAGTTAGAGTAAATAAAGAATAGAGGAATTTAAATTGAAAGATATTATATTAAAGACAGCTGCTGAAAAAATTCAGCGTTACGGATTAAGGAAATTTACTATGGATGAAATTGCAGAGGAACTTAAAATAAGTAAGAAGACTCTTTATAAATATTTTTCAGGCAAAGATGCAATTATTCATGAATATTTTATGGAGATTATAGAAAGTGATATGAATAATACCCTAGAAGCCTTAGAAAAAGGAGAAGCTTTGGTTGATAAAATCAATGCAATAATTTACTCCTACCACAAGTACAGATTACCTGTAAGTGTTTATGATGAGGCATATAAATTCTATCACAAAGAGTGGGAAGAAGTTCAGAAGCTAAAGGATTTCAAGTTAAAATTGATAAATGATGTACTAAAAGCTGCAATGGATGAAGGTCATATAAAAAAAGATATTAATCTTAACATTATAGGACTAATGCTTGAAAATACTATAAATACACTTTTGAGCTATGAGTTCTTAAGTAAGAACGACTTAACCATGAAAGAAGCCATTAATGAGGTGCTAAAAGTAATATTGCATGGCATAATAAATAATTAACCAAATTAAAGTTCCCTCAAACTCAGTCTGAGGGAACACTAAACTCACTTTTATTTATTAACTTTATAGGGTCTCATCATTTCATTATCTTCATGATCTAGAATATGACAATGCCAAACATATCCTGGTCCTACTGTTGGATCAAAGGAATAAAGGTTTTCTCCTGGTTTTGCAGCTGAAGCAGGAACAGCTTGAGGTGCAAATCTTACTTTTATACGGGTAACCTGATTTGGATTCATCCTTATAGTATCCTTCCATCCTTTTTCGTTATCATCAGGCTCTATAGGCTCGCCATTCAAATAAGGTTCTACCGGAATAACTTCTGTTGGATGGTCTAAAGGCGGTACTCCGTTAATTTCTTCCCATTTTACTCTGTAATCTTCAGCCATAAAGTCCTGACGATTAAAAAGTTGGAATTGTACCAAATGCAGGTGTATAGGATGCGTGTCCATGGTCAAGTTTGCAATAACCCATTCTTCCGTTGACCCTACTCTTGGCAATTCAGAAATAGGAGCCTCCCATTTCTGCCCATTCAAAAGCACGGCTACTGGTCCGTTTGGCCCTGCCACCTCATTAAGTGTTAATATTCTCTGAGGTGAGTCTGGTATAAGGTCAGGAATTTTGTTAAGATTATCTGGAAGCTTTGGTGGCTTAACAGGTGGAGCAGCATCAGCAGGTACGGTAAACTGCATAATTTGTCCAGTAGTAGCTGGATCAGGTGCATCTCCATCAGGGAAAGGAGCATTTGCATCATTCAAAAGAATTATTGAAGTTCCTGGCTCACTATTGGAGAAGTCCACCAATATATCCGCACGCTCTCCCGGTGCAATTAAAAGTGTATCTCGCTCTACAGGCTTAGGCAGGAAACCACCATCAGTTCCTATTTGCATAAATTTCGTACCATTTGACATCTTCAAGTTATAAAAACGTGCACTAGAGCCATTTAATAGCCGGAATCGATATTGTCGTCTTTCTACATCTAGATTAGGCCATACCTTTCCATTCACCATGATAGTGTCACCAAAAAATTCAGGCACCCAGTAAGGGTGAATTTCTGGGTTTATTCCTTCTTTATTGAACCATAAAGAACCATCTGTATTAAAGGATCTATCTTGTATTACTATGGGTATTTCATACTTGTCCATTGGCAAGCTAAATTTTTTCTCACTGCAATTTTCAGAATCACGAAGAAGATAAAAACCTGCAAGTCCTGCGTATACATTAAGCCTGGTTATTCCTAGTGCATGATCATGGTACCATAGTGTAGTAGGTTCCTGCTTGTTTGGATAAGTGTACATATTTGTTACGAATGCAGGCCCCTTTTTGCCATTATAGGTGAACCATGCATCAGGATGACCATCATAAATTGAAGGTACTTCTCCTCCATGCAGGTGAGTTACTATTGGTACAGGTCTTTGCGCCTCAGGAAAACCTGGAGGAAATGGAGGCCATGGCTTAGGAGGCTCCATTGGCATACCATTAGGATTTGCCCAATGCAAGGTAGGGTCTACAGCAAATAAGTGAGATTCTTTCAGCCTATTAATCCACTTTACCCTAACAGGGATGTCCCTAATTGCTTCGAAGGTAGCCCCTGGGGCACTTCTTGAATATTTTATAGAGCCCGTTTCTGGGTCTCTTACAAGTCCGCCATAGCCCCATACTGTTGTCTCAGGAAAATCATTCGGAAGAATCTGTTCCTTAAACTGGCTTATATCAATAAAGTACAAATGAGTTTTCTTACAAAGTTTTTCACTTTTTTCTTTCATATTTATTTCAAACGGCTTATAAACCGGTGGTTTTACTAACTGATTAACAAACTTTGGTATTGATAAAGGATCTAGCTTTGTGACTTGTCCAGAAATATCCGCTGCTGTTTTTTTCTTTTTCAGAGCATACTTTAAACTACTTATAGTTTTAGCTGCATAATAATGAAGTAAACTAGCAAGGTGCTTAAGCATATTTACACCCTCCTTAAAATAATTATTTGCTATATATTATGTAATTATTCAAAGGATGCTACCCTGTTTCTAATCAGTTCTTAACAACTCACTATATTTTTCGGTTTTCATATTATTTATTACTATAATGGAGGATGCTATAGTTACGATTATTGCAGATAAAATCATTATTGCATCGATTATAGCATTAGGATGATATCTGCTCTCAAACATTCCAGTTATTATTTTTAAACTTAAAAATTCACTAATTAATACTCCTACTATTCCTGAAACTCCTCCTACTATAAAACCTTCAATAATTGTAATCTTTCTAATATCTCTATTTTTTGCACCTACTACGTTTAACATCAAAAACTCCTTTAACCGGTCAAAATTTATTATCATTAGAATATTTCCAACCAAGCAAACGGACGAAAATATACTAACACAACAAACATATATAAAAACATTAGTAAGCTGCAGTATATATTTGCTAAGTTCATTATATAAAACACTTTCATCGATTATCAGTGAATTTGGTAATTTCCCATTTAAACTAGATATTAAATTTGCTTTTTCTTTAACATCACAATTTATTAAGTATTCAATTTTACTATTGCTATTATTAATAAAATCACCTTTTTTAAAATTATTTATGCCTATGTAAATAGAATGATTATCTCTAAAATTGCTCCTTGAACATATTCCAAGAACAGTAAACTTAAAGGTTTCTCCTTGTATATCAAAATCCATTTCATCACCAGCATGAATACCTAGATGTTGATAATTGTTCCCAAGAACTACATAGCTTTTATTTATATCCTTGCTATTGAACCATGCTCCTTCCACAGTATCATAGTCTAACATTCCTTTACTCGTATCAACGGCTTCTACAGGTATGTTATTTAAATCTTCATCGGGAAGATTTGTCATGCTAGCATTTATTTTAAAATTAGTTGTGCTCTTACTTTGGATGGATTTAAACTTTGCCGTGGTTTTAATAGTTTTAGTATATTTTTCAATAGACTTTTCTTCATTCAATACCTGCTCTGTACTGCTTATATTTTTTTCATCAAAGCTTGAGTTCAAAGATATACTATATCCATTATCATCAACAAACTGTTCCATTATGCTGGGGATTATACTGTAGCCTAAATTTATTATAAACCCGCAGAGTATTAAAGTAACAACTAAAGCAGTGGCACAAGAAGCAAATTTATTTTTTTGCCTATTAATATTTCTAAGCGCCAATAAAAGAAATTTATTTCTACATGCTTTCTTTTTAACAATAAGATTGATACCTAAGACAGCTAATCCATACAGGATTACTACTATAGTTAGTATTACACAAATACTAACAAATCCAGTTTTTAAAGAACCAATATAAATTGAAAAACTAACCGCCAAGAGTATTATCATCTTGAATATAGAAAACCCAAGGTTTTTATTATAACCAAGTTTTTCCTCCTGCTGCCGAAGAATAGAATTTGGATTAATATCCTTACTCAAGGCAATAGGAAGTATGGTAAATATCATTGTTTGAACAATAATGAATAATACTGTTGATACTAGAGGAACAGCAGAAATCTGTATCAAATTAACTATATCCATTTCCCTTATAGGAGTTTTCTCTATAAATCCAGTAATTATAAAACTTACAATAGTACCTAAAGTGACTCCAATAACACAAATAATAAAGGTTTCATATAAAATCAAAGCTTGCAGCGTTTCTTCCTTCATTCCATAAATGTTTAATAAAACATAGTCTTTTTTTCTTTTCAAGATAAGTAGGAATGAAGTAAAGGAAATTCCTATTCCTGTGATAACTATAACTAGTATTTCAACAAATTCTAAAGCCCTGTTTTCTTGATTTGTAATTCTTTTATTAGCCTGAATCCCCTCTTCATAGGTAGTTATATGAATTACTGAAGGAGAAACCTTTTCTATTTCAGCCTTTATATCCCTTAGACTGTAGTTTTTATTGATAGACACATTAATATTAGTTGCTAAATTTTCTTTTTTTATCTTTTCAGCATCCTGCAGATTAGACTTGTTCAAAATAATTACTCCTAGAATATTTTCATCAAGTATACTAGTACTATCTATAACATCTTGTACCATAAACTTTTTTTCAGCTGTAGAAAAATCTCTAATAGTAATAGTAATAGGAATAGTATCACCTTTCTTTAGCTTGAACTTATCTGCCACAACCTTGTTAATTATGACATTATTATTTCCTAGTTTTTTAACGTAACTGCCTGTCTTTTGGTTTATATAAGCATATTTAGAATCTACAAATTTCATCTCTACTACACCGGATATTTTGCCACTAGTAAGATTATTTTGCATTTTATAGGTAGCAGCATATTGAAGCATACCTTTTGCAGTTAATTTATTTAATACCTTTAGCTGTCCATCACTAATATTAGGTGTTTTTAAGGCAATGTTAATGTCACCATCATTAATATTTCTAGCATTAATATTTGTATATGCATCGTCTATTGCAAGCAAAAGTCTAAGAGAAAGTAATATTGCTGCCGCAACAACAATAGCAATAATGCTTAGACAAATCTGAAACTTAGAATGCTTCCAGGTTTTCATATTATAAATTTTAAACAGTTTTTTAAAACTTATCATTTTGCTGAATTCCTTTCATAAAGTTCTCCATCTTCAATATAGACTATTCGATCAGCTCTATTGGCAACTTTTATATCATGAGTAATAACAATTATAGTCATGTTATATTTTTTTCTGAATTCATCAAATATACCTAATACTACTTCACTATTTTGGCTGTCCAAAGCTCCTGTTGGCTCATCAGCAAATAAAATAATAGGCTCGCCTGCTAAAGCCCTTGCAATAGCTATTCTTTGCTGTTCCCCGCCAGACAGTTGCTTAGGGAGGGATTTTCTCTTGTGACTTAAACCAACAAGGTTGATTAGTTCATCAACTTTGCTTGCTGCATCTATTGGCTTTTTAGAAAAAAACAAAGGTATCTCAATATTTTCTTCTGCATTTAGTACAGGAATAAGATTGAAGGATTGGAAAACAATTCCAATCTTTTCATTCCTAAAGACCGTCAATTCATTTTTGTTTAGCTGCCCTATATTTACACCATCTATTCTCACATTACCGGAAGTTTGTTTATCTATACAGGACAATATACCTAGAAGAGTACTTTTACCACTACCGCTAGGTCCCATTATTGCAACATATTCTCCTTCTCTAGCAAAAAAATTAATATGCTTTAATATTTTAATTTGTTGTTCCCCTACACCTACGGACTTACAAATATTCTCAACCTCTAATATATATCTCGACATCCTCTCACCCCTTGTTTAAATATTCTTAGTGATCTCGATTCACAATATAACCTAATAAATGCTTTAAAAAAGTATTACTTCTTGGTATCTTTTTAAGAGCTTCCATTGCAAAGCAGTAATGTTCCCACATCTTCTTTTGCGCGCCTTCCTTACCTAGGATGGATACAAAGGTGGAATTATTATTCTCCTTATCTTTGCCAGTAGTTTTTCCAAGTAGAATTGGATCTCCCTCTACATCAAGCAGGTCATCCTTAATCTGAAATGCAATACCAGCATGATAGGCAAACTTTTTCAACGCCTCAACCTCTACTTCCTTTGCGTGAGCTAGAATTGCAGGCATTATAAGTGCAGCTTCAAATGCTATACCTGTCTTGTAAAAGCACATTGTATTCAATTGTTCCAGCGTCAGTTGTTTTCCTTGGGAATTTAAGTCCATTACCTGCCCATTACACATATTTTGTGTTACTTGGGTGGAATACTGAATCAAGTTAAGTATAGTTTTTGAGTCAAAATGATGAAGTAATGCTTGATCTTCAATAGCTTTCTGTGTCAAAAAAAGACCAGTTAATTCGGCAGTGGCAATATCATATACCTGATGCAATGTTGGGCGACCTCTGCGAGTGGACGCATTATCCTGGGATGGCAAATCATCAAAAATTAATGATGCAGTATGCATATACTCCAAGGATTTCAGAAGCGGCATAATTGCTGATTTATCTAATCCATATTCATTAACCCCCATAGCCCAAGCTATTATTGGCCTAAGGCGCTTCCCATCGCCTTCTAGGCTATAGTTTGCAGCATCAATTATGTCTTCATTCATTAGAGGAGCTCCTTGCATTTTAGATATTTTCAATACATCGTTAATCTGCTTACGCACAGTTTCTATGGTATCTAAAAAATCTTTATGCTCCCGACTTTCTCTTTTTAGATTTGTGATCATATGATCCCGAAGAAGTTTATCAAAGAAATCTACATCATCTGCTTTTTTAACCATTTCTTGAATAAGATTATTGAAACTTAAATCTCTAGGAGCAAATAATTCCATAATTTCATTATATTTTTCAGTTCCCATTCGTTCTTTAAATCGTTTCAGGCTGTTTATAGCACGAGCTAGAATCACCTCACAGGTCTTAGAATCTGAATGGTATACATTATGAATTAAATTAGCAATGACTGTCCAGTATAATTCAAAAGGGTTTATAATATCCTTTCGCTTATCATGATACTTCATATAGTATGTATAAGGTGTTACTGCTCCATTTTCCATATCATCAAACATATCGGTAAAATCATCTGCCAGTTGATTATAAATTCCATAAAAGAATGTTCGATTATCAAAGCCCTCATCTTCAGGAATACTAATCACAGAACGAACAATCAAGCGTGAAGAAGCTGATTTTAAAATAATAGGTATAAAAATATCTTCATTTGTATAATTTCCATTGGATAAATCCTTTGCACGATCTAATTCTTGTGAATTAAAAAACACATAGGATTGGCGAAAAAATGAATCCATTCTATCTGGCGGCTGATGGGCCTTAATATATTCAAAGGCCTCTCTTAGTTCTGCATGAATATATTCAATAAGCCCCTTGTTAGCTCCAACCCACTGCCCTAATTCCGGCACAGACCTTGTGATAAGCGTTGTACGTATCAAATCAGAATATTGTTTCTTCTCACTATTAGATAAAACTTTGGAATCTAGAAGATCATCAATAAATGGATAGGTTAGACCATAGGCATACCCAAGCCTGATAGCCTCATCAAGTTTCTTGGCACGTACTTTAGGTGATATCCCCTTTTCCATTTCTTCAACTTGATGCATTACTACTCCGCCAATAATTTTAATAAGCTTCCGCTGAGCTTGTTCAGCATCCATACCCTTTGGAATATTTGTGGATACAGTCTTTAATTTGTCTAAAACCCATATCATAGAGGATTCAATTCCTTCCTCCTGTGCCTTTCTATATAGCCCAGCCATGCTAATATTCTCAGCTTTGTCTTTCCTATCTGAGTTGGTTAGGTGATTTTTTAAATCTTTAACTACGCTTTGAATTCTAGTCTGAGTATCAGGTGAATCTAACGCCTTACCTAAATCTCTCATAAAAATATATGCTATACTTCGCTCAAGATAATTTTCTAATCTGCCTGTGTAATTCAGCGATTGAATGTAATTATGATAATCCTTTGGCTCATATTTCCTCTTTCTGCGAGAAAAAATAGATAATAGCGAAAGCTTATTAATATGATTATGTTTCCATAATTGTATGTCCTCTGTTAGAGTATAGACATAAGTTTTTTGCTTAAGCTGATCATAAAGTGATTTAAAATAATCAGCAGCTTTCTTCTCAGCCAACCCGTAGCATACATGGGCATCTTTTATCAAATCTTCATTCATAAAACACATTACCCCTACTTACTGTTCTCTCATAAATTTTGTTAAATAATTTAACTTAATATTAATAATACTATGTAATATATTTACTTTCCATATCACTTATAATAAATTCTACCACACGATGTAAAAACCTGAAAAATGTCACTGAAAATCTTCTATGTATTTTCAATGACATTTATTTATCCTACTTATATTTCTTTGGAGTTCCCCAATTCTCAAATCTATTATAGTATGGGTTTTCCGAGTCAAAATGTATACCTATTGGTGCATCATCTAATTCGGGATGTGCTAAGAAAAACTTTCTATCTCCGTACCTTATGGCTTCTAATGCCAGTGGCAATTCACGTCTAAAAATTGTATCACGAATAGCTGTTTTAGTTGTTCCAGAACGACCATCTACATAGACATATACATGCAAATATGGATAACCGTTGCACATTCTCCATTCTGCCAAAACTTCATCTCTCATCTTAGTAATCTTATCGAAGGCATACTCAATACCTATAGTTAGAAATAGTTCTGCTGTTATATCAGAATGTGTTAGTGTATATTTACGTCCTATTATAGGCTCAGTGTTCGTTACACCAGCCCTGAATTCTACAAAAAGCTTTTCAGGATTTAGCTTTTTCATATATCATACCTCTCATTTTATTTTTGAGACTTATTATATATAAAATACTGCTATCCATATAGTATACGCTTGCAAAGTAATATAGGTGATGGAAAGGCTTAGCTTGCGTTTTCTTCCAAGTCTTCTTTATAAACTTCAGCTCTTCTTTCTTTTAATAAAGCAACTCCATATATGAACATGAAAATAATCATAAATATAGATGAAAAACGATACATTATTGCATAGCTCTTACTCTCCGCAATGTAGCTTAGCAAAATAGATCCAATTGTAAAGCTTAAGTCCATTGAGGATAAGAAGGTTCCATTTGCTGCACCTCTTCGTTCTATTGGTGATCTGTTAACTGCCCATGCCTGCAGGGAGGGTTGAACTGCTCCATATCCAAAACCGTAAAATAATGAAGCAATGACTAAAGTCGGAACTGAGTGTACATAGGATAATATAATAAGTCCAATTGTCATTGAAATGGCACCTGGTATAATTACTACAGTATGACCTTTTTTATCAAATAATTTTCCAACAAAGGACCTTGTAACCAAAATCATTGAAACATGTCCTATAAAGTAAACCCATATATTTGACAGTTTAATTTCTTTTCCGAACAACACTATATAACTCATTATTCCACATAAAGTAATAGCTAATAAAAAACAAAGTAAGGATGGAAGCAGTGCCTTTTTTTCAAACACATCTCTTAATACAATTATTTTTTCCTTATTGCCTTTATTCCTTTGGAACTTATTTTTACGGAATGTCACCAGTTGTAATGAGATTATCCCTATACCAAACAAAATTATTGAAAACATAGCTACAAGGTTAAATCGGTAATTATTCATAATTATAATTGAAGCAACTGGTGCTAAGGACATAGAAATTATCATTGATAATGAGTAATATCCCATCCCCTCACCTCTTTGCTGGCTAGGAACCATATCTGAAACTACGGCCGCAATAGTAGTAGATGCCATTCCCCAACCTACCCCTTGAAGAATACGAATCACTATTACCGCTGATATAGGTAAAAACGTATAGGAAAAGGTACATAGAGCTAAAATCACAAGTCCTATCAATAAAATAGGTTTCTTTTCAAGCTTATCTGCTGCATGTCCTGTGATTGCCCTGCATATGAGGGAAGATATAGAAAATCCACTTACAACAAGACTAGCCTGCAAACTGCTCCCGCCAATCTGCTTTGCAAATGCAGGTAAGGTTGGTACCAATAAATAAAAACCTATATATACAAATAAATTTGTTATTAGAATAAATATGTAACTTTTAGTCCACAGCTTGCTCAATCACTTCTCCCCCTTTTCTTGAACTTCTATATTGCTGCTAATTTTCATGAGAACATTTTTATAAACTTCTACTTCTTCATTTGAAATGCCGGATATCATTATTTCAAAAATATTTTCAAGTAAAGGTGCAACCTCATTCTTTAGCTTTAATCCGTTATCCGTTATATGTAAAATAAATGCTCTTTTATCTTCTTTACTAGAAAGTCTTTCAACCAGCCTTTTTCTTTCTAAAATATCTAAAATCCTTGCCAAGGTTGGTTGATCCTTATCTACTTTCTGAGCTAACTGCTTTTGATTAATTTTATCTTGCTGCGATAGTTTCAATAGTACATTCCACTGCTCGAGAGTAATGTCATACAATTCAAGTTTTGAGTTCAAATACCTCATTATTTTTTTATTTGTTTGATTTGTCAATTGACCAATAGATTCATCATAAGACATATAAATTTCCCTCCTTATAATACTTGTCCTAACAATAATTGTTATACTAATTATATTTATAGTTGAAATTACTGTCAACACAGATGAATGGGTCAACACAAAATCAACCCCTAAACCTATGAAATGTATAAGTTTAGGAGTTGATTTATCATTTTGGAGATTATTATATACTATTTCTCTCAACTAACCTGTAGGGTAATTTTTGAGCCCTAGCTATATTTTTAGAAGAACTCACACCTTCATTTAGTAATTCCAACATCATGCCGGCAGCCTCTATACCTGAGGTTTTATAGTGGTAATGAATAGTTGTAAGCTTAGGAGCGATAAACTCAGATATTCTAGAGTCACCCATACCTATTATTGCAACATCTTCAGGTATCCTATAGTTATTTTCACTTAAATATTTAAGGGCACCAGCTGCAATGTTATCTGTAACTGCAAATATTGCTGAGGGCTTTTCTTGTTGATTCATCAATTTCTCTGTTAGTTTGTAACCACTATCAGTTTCAAAGTTGCCTATTTTTATAAGTTCCTCTTTTATTTCAATATTATTTTCTCTTAATTCATCCATATATCCTCTTTTTCTTTCCAGACCAACAGAAATATCTTCCTCATACACTCCGATAAATCCTATATCTTTATGCCCCTTGCTAATTATATATTTTACAACATCTCTCGAGGCATTGTAGTCGTCATTATATACAGATGGATATTGCTTGATATTTTGACCTACCACCACAATAGGCACCTTAACGCCTTCCATTACCTTTAAATGTTCATCAGTAAACTTTGTAGCCATAAATATTATTCCATCAACTTGATTATTATTAAATATCTTTAAATATTCTATCTCCTTCTCAATACTTAAACCTGTATTGGCTATTAATATATTATATCCGTGGATACTTAATTCATCTGATATTCCTTCTACAATTCTAGGCGCAGTTTCTGTACTTATTTTAGGAACTATTACTCCAATCAGATTAGTTTTTCTTGTTCTCATTGATTGCGCTTGTTTATGAGGCTGAAAGCCTGTTTTTTCAAGCGCTAATTTAATCTTTTCACAAGCTTCCGGACTAACGTAACCATTATTAAAATATCTAGATGCTGTTGATTTTGACACTCCTGCTATTTTTGCAAATTCTATGATAGTCATTTACTTCACCCAAATTCACTTTTTGAAATTAATTATAGCATGTTTTATTTATATTCCCAAAATCATTCTTTCTTAGTTTACTAATAAATTTTCAACTTCCTCTTTAAAAGGTAACGCAGCAATTGCCCCTCTTTTTGATACCGTTAATGCAGCAGTTGCATTTGAGAATGTGATTAATTTTTTCTTTTCTTCATTTTCTAAATTTATTAAAGCATCTAAAGTTAGTTTATTTGATGAAATTTGATATAATAATGCTCCTATAAATGAATCGCCAGCTCCAGTTGTGTCTTCTGCCTTTACCTTAAAGGATGGGCACCAAATAGTATTATCCTTGGTAATAAAATCCGCACCATTGGTTCCTTTAGTATATATTACAATTTCTACATTACCACTAAATAAGGACTTTATTGCTTCACTTTCATCCTCTATTCCTGTAATAAAAGCTAGTTCTTCATCGCTGATTTTTAATATATGTGCTTTGGGAAGGAATTCTAATATTGCTTCTCTGCATCTTTCTTCGCTGTCCCAAAGTGGTAATCTTACGTTTGGATCAAAACTTATTATGCAGTTATTTTCCTCAGCATACTCTATTGCCTTTTTGTGTGCTTGTTTTATAGGTGCATCTATTAAGCTTACTGAGCAAAAATGCAATATATCACCTTCTTTAAAATCTTCTTTACTTATATCTTCTGATTTTAAAAGCATATCTGCACTTGGATTCCTATAAAATGAAAAATCCCTTTCGCCATCTTCTCTTAAAGATACAAAAGCTAAAGCTGTATTTGCTTCTTTTGTTCTAATAATTCCTGATACATCCACTCCCAAAGGTTTTACCGTATCTATTATAATATCTCCAAAAGCATCCTCACCAAGCTGTGTTATCATTTTACCTTGGCCGCCTAATTTGCATACTGCTGATACTACATTAAGAGGGGCTCCTCCAGGTACTCTTAAAAAACTTTCAACATTTTTTAAAAGTCTTCCCTTTTCATGTGGTATAAAATCTATTAAAGCCTCTCCTATTGCTATTACCTTACTCATACTATAACCTCCCTAATAAATATCCCATATATCTGCACTTATCTTACTTTCTCCATCTGCAAAGAACTTGATTCCCTTGCTCTCTTTAGCTGGAAATATACGTGTAGTAAATACTTTTTCTCCGTTATTTACAAAAACTTCAACGGAAGAACTATCTACAAAAATCTGAAGCTTTAATTCCTTGCAATTTAAATAGGTCTTACGCTCTGTTCCCCATTCCTTTGCAAATTCTTCTCCTGATTTGCTGCGGTCTAGCACCATCTTTTTATTTTCTATATCATAATAGATAACAGTTTCTTCACCTTCTGATACACGCAGCTTTACACCTAATTGTTTTCCAGAGAACTCTGTAAATAAGCAATTTAACTCATACCTTTCTCCGCTAAAACCATTAAATGATTTTTCTTCTGATTTTAATGTTTCATTCAAGGCTCTATGGTTTTTACGTAATTGTTCTAATTCTATAACAGGTGTTTGAATTAATTTATTATTTCTAATCCTCAATTCACGTGGTAATGTCAAGCAATGAGCCCAGCCACTTCTATCCGTTGGGTATTCAACATCGGGTAATCCCATCCATCCTATTAAAATACGTCTTCCCTTATGATCTTCCATAGTTTGAGGTGCATAAAAGTCAAATCCATTATCTAATTCAGCAAACTCGTTATGTTCAAATTTTCCGTCTTCAAAATCTATCTTTGAGCCTATTATATAACCTGACTGATAAATATTAGCATATAAGTCACCCTGCCTTTCAATGCCTTGAGGTGAAAATATCATAACTCCATTATCCTCTAATTCAAAATAATCTGGGCATTCCCACATATATCCGAAATCTGTTAAAGAAGTTTTAATAGTATTTTTATATGTCCAATTTATCAAATCTTTAGATTGGTAATAAACTGCAGTACCCTTTAAGTCTTTTGTTTGAGCTCCAATGATGCAGTAAAATTTACCGTCCTTCTCAAATACCTTTGGATCACGAAAATGCTCTGTATACCCTTCTGGCACACTATCAATTACTGGAGATGACAGCTTAGTTATCTTATTTTCGTTATCCATAATTGCCATACATTGATATGGATGACGAATCCAGTTTTCATCCCTTGTATTCCCTGTATACAGTAAATGTAATCTTTCGTTGTGAACAATACCTGAACCTGAGTAGGCTCCATGGGAATCAAACCAATCACCTGGCACTATTCCTAGGCCATGTTCTTCCCAGTTTACAAGATCAGTTGAGCTAATATGGTACCAGTATTTTAAACCATGCACCGGCCCCAATGGGAACCATTGATAGAACAAATGATACCTGCCATTATAATAAGAAAATCCATTGGGGTCATTTAACAGCCCCATTTTAGGTTGAATATGAAACTTCTGACGAAACGGACATGCATTAACCTTTTGCTTTAATTCTTGCAGTTCTTCAGTTGCAGCTTCTTCAATTTTTCTATATCTTTGTTCTCTCGACCATTCTATCATTTTAACTCTCCCTTCGTATGGTATCGTTCCCATATTTTCATTTTGAAACCTATTAAGTTTCGCATACAGCTTTACATGCGGGAGCGTTCCCATTGAAATTGTAAAATAAACCTAATTATAAATTTATGATACATCATATTATTCCTCTTGTCCATATCTAGTTTACTTTTCACATTTAATTTAGTATCTTTGTCATCAGAAACATAAACAAAAAAAGCTCTATTTTCGGAATAAAGAAATTAAGTGAGCTCTCATTTTAGTTTTATGTATTGTATTTATCGATTGATTTTAAAAATAGAATAGGCGCAATATCTTTGATATAATGTGAAGGTAACATAGTCAATACTATTAATAAATCACCTGGAGGTGACTAGCATGAAAATATTTAATAATATATTTTCTACAAAATCTAAATCAATTTACAAATCCATAAAAAAGGGAAACATGAGTGAGATAAAAGAATATTTTAATGAAACTACTAATTTAAATTCTAATCTTGAAGATATGCTTTTTTATGCTATTAATAACTGTGGAAATAATTATTTTCAAACAATAGAATTTTTGGTTAATAAGGGCGCTGATATTAATATTCATCACGGCAGGTTCTCCGAAACCCCTTTACATAGACTTTGTGCAAGGGTAAGACCTAACATAGATGTAATAACTATGATACTAGACAAGGGAGCTAATGTTAATTCAGTTAACATATCTGGTAAAACTCCTGTATTTTATTGCAACTTTAGTTTCTCTATAGAACTTCTCAATCTTCTTGTAAAATATGGGGCTGATATAAATGCAAGGGATAAATATAACAATACGCTTCTTCATGATGATTATATAGATCTGTCTGACCATAATTTTGAGGAATTTTTAAAAGCATTAATTAGCCTCGGATTTGATATAAATTCAAAAAATTCTTACGGACTAACTCCTGCGGACTTTTGCAGAAATGAAAAAATTAGAGGTATTTTAATGAAATACGTGACAAATGAATAAAAATAACCTCCTAACCAAAATCCCTCGGAACTTTAATCCGAGGGAATATAAAATATACTCTTATTATAATTTTAAATCAGCCATAATAATACCAATTATTTCTCCCTTAGCATCTTTTACAGGGACAGACATAGCTATGCAGTAATTATTTGTGTCAACAGATATGTATGGTTTAGAGATAAAATCTTTACCTGATATACCCTCTTTGAAATATGGTCTGTGAGAAAAGTTTACATAAACCTCTTCTTCAGTGTAATCCAAAGTAATAGCCTTTCTCAATCCGTCTTTCTGCATCAACGCTAGCAGTTCAAAATATGAATATTTCTCAATCAACTCTTTTAAGATAGGTGTAGCTTTTGAATATTCCATTGATTTTAAATCTGGTATGTTTGCAATTTCTTTTAAGGTATTTATTCCATTATCTATGTATCTTTGAGTCTCTTTGTCTATTTTATAATTTTTAATAAAGGAATCCAGATATTTTTTTATGTCCTCATTCATATTCGTTAAATGAGATAGCTTATCAAATGTATTTTCTGTTATTTTATATTGTTCTTCTGAGGTAGCTGCAATTTCTGTTGTTGCTACAGATATATCCCTTAATGTACTATGTACATCTTTTATAGCTTCGCCTATCTTATTTACTTTATCCACTTGCTTTTCTATATGCTTATCTATTTCTATAAATGCATCAAAAGAGTTTTTAGTTTCAGACTTTAAATCATTAAGATGCTGCTTTGTATTTTTTGATACTTGAATATAATCCTTTACTTCGCTAATCTCTGATTCTATGTTTGATGTTAAATCTATTATTTCTTGATTTATACCATTAACAATTCCTTCAATTTGTTTTGACTGTATGGTAGAGTTTTCTGCTAATTTACGTATTTCATCTGCTACCACAGAAAATCCTTTACCATATTCCCCCGCCCGTGCTGCTTCAATAGAAGCATTAAGTGCAAGAAGATTAGTACTTTCACTAATTTTGCTTACCTGATCAGCTATATTTTGTATTAGCTGAATCTTCTCTTCCAGGCTTTTAATTTTCTTGTTGGTATTAATGTTAGACTTCGCTGTTTTTTCTATTTTGTTGATTAATATTTCAAGGTTATCATAACTAGCCGCAACAGTTTCCATATTCTTATACTGCATTTTTTTAATTGTCTCAGATTTTTCTGCGATATTTTGAGCTGTTTCTATTATCTCATTTGAATAATCTGCCGTTTCCTTCGCTGCCTCTGTCATTTTATCCATATCCCTTGATATGCTATTTATAGTTATTGAATTTTCTTTACTAAATGATTTTATATTTTCCGAATCATTTTTCAACCCTGATGTGTACTTTATGGTTTTATCATTCATAGTCATAATTTGAGCTATAAGTCCTCTAAACTTTTTTATTAGATTATTGATATTAGTGAGCAAAGCAACATTCTTAGTTTGTTCTAAATCTGCTGTTTGTGTAAGATCTCCTTGAGAAATATTATATATCAACGAATCAACGTAGTTTATTTTATTTTTCTTTAAATTTAAAAACATGATACACCTCCAACTAGTAGAATCTCATATAGTCCAGTATTTACACAGCATTTTTTACCAGTATAAATGAATGTTATAAAAAACAACTGCTGATTATAGAACGCTATTTTTCATAATCAACAGTTGTTACTTATCTTAAATAATACATTTGAATGCCCTATAGCGCTATATTCATAATAATAATGAAAGCATCATCCAAACTTAGGATTATTTATTCTGTTTTTCCGCCTTCGATTACGATTTGATCAGCAGTAAAGTCTGATGGGAAACTTGATTTTAATGTATCATCGAAATCCTTATGGAAGAACTTCTCATCATTTAATTTACCTTTAATTAAACCATTAACATAGTCTAATAATTCTTTATTGCCTTTTTTAACAGCACCAGCTATATAATCCTTATTGCCTAATTCCTTTATACCTACTGCGTAACCCGGATTCTTTTTTGCCCATGAAAGCAATAATGTATTATCCTGTGCAAAAGCAACTGCTCTGCCAGAAATTAAAGCTTGATAACCATCAGTTATAGCATCTATTTTCTCCAATTTTACATCTGGTGAGTTTTTAGTAAAATATGCATCTGCTGTAGTTCCTGTATTAACAGCTAAGGTTTTACCCTTTAAATCATCCACAGATTTTACAGGTGCTTTTTCACTAGATACCACACCTATAGAAACTTTTTCATAAGGTAAGGTGAAATCTACGCTTTTTGCTCTTTCATCTGTAACTGTAAAATCTGCAAGCATTAAATCTACTTTATTTGTTTGTAAGTATTGTATTCTGTCAGCAGGGTTCATAGATACCCAAGTGACTTTTTTCTCACTACCAAGTAATTCCTTAGCAATTCTTTTACCAAGTTCTACATCATAGCCTTTATAGCTTCCATCTGAGTCTTGGTAGCAGAAAGGTGCATCATCTGATAATATTCCTATTTTTATTGTACCAGCTTTCTTAATTGCTTCTAAGTATCCAGGTGCAGTAGAGCTTGTCTTGCTACCTGAATTTGAAGAACAACCTGTAAGTGCCACTATCAATACCACTGAAATTGCAATTAAAACTTTTTTCATTTTTATCACTCCTCGATTTTAAATTTATTTAAAATATAATTTTTTACAGTACATAATCCTCAGCGAGGTTTAAAAACCTTCTTGCTTCGGCAGTATTTGGACAATTAAAGAATTTATCTGGTGTATTTATTTCTACAATTTTTCCCTTTTCCATAAATATTATTTTATCGGCTACTTTTTCTGCAAAAGCCATTTCATGTGTAACCACAATCATAGTATAGCCCTGCTCTCTTAAACCTTTGATGACATCTAAAACTTCTCTTACCATCTCCGGGTCTAATGCAGCAGTAACTTCATCAAACAATAATATTTCAGGATTCATACAAAGAGCCCTGCAGATAGCTGCTCTTTGCTTCTGTCCCCCAGATAGTTCTCTAGGATAAACTGATTTTTTATCCAATAAACCTACTCTTTCTAAAAGCTTTAAAGCTTCTTGTTCAGCATCCTCTTTGCTTCTTTTCTCTACTTTCGTAGGTCCCAGAATAATATTATTTAACACATTCATATGCGGAAAAAGATCATAGCTTTGAAATACCATTCCTATTTTCTTTCTTACCTCAGCCCAATGTTTATATTTTGCGTTAGGTTTTGTAATTAGGGTTTCATTTAAATATATCTCCCCGCCATCAATTTGCTCCAATCCGTTTATACATCTTAAAAGTGTTGATTTTCCACAACCTGAACGGCCTAATATGGCAATTACTTCACCCTTTTCTACCTCATAACTAATATCATCAAGTACAACATTTTCTTTAAAGGATTTTTTTAAATTTTTTACTCTAAGCAGCATATCCTCTCCTCCTTAATTATAGAAATTCCTTTTACAACGCTAAAACTCTTTTCTCTAAATACCTAGAAAGCAATGATAAAGGGTAACAAATAATAAAATATATAAATAGCAGGAAAAGGTACATAGTAAAAGATATATAACTATTCGGATTGTTATAATACACCACTTGTATGATATTTTGAGATACCTTCAGCACCTCCGGAACACCTATTAAAAAAACCAGTGTAGTAGTTTTTATAAGACGAGTTGCCAAATTTACTATAGATGGTGTAATTCTTAATACTATTTGCGGCAATAGTACATATACATATATTTGAACTTTTGAAAGCCCTAAAGCCATGCTGGATTCCAATTGACTTTTGGGTAAACTTTTTATATAACTTCTTACTAAATCCCCTATCTCAAAGGAACCCCATAATGTGAAAACTATAATTGACACAACTATGCCATCTGTTTGTATATCAAAGAGATAAGATACACCAAAGAAGAATACAAACAGCCATATTATAGGATGAATTAATCTAAAGGCCTCCAATAATATTCTTAAAACTATATTAATTAATTTATTTTTAGAGGTCATAATAATGCCAATAATAAATCCTAAAATAACAGATAGTATCAAAGCAATAATGGATATTTTTATAGTCACTAAAATGCCATCCATTATTCTCGGTAAAGATTTTATTATGAAATTAATGCCCAAATTCTGCAAAACGCACCTTCCTTTCTACCAAAGAAAACACAATAGACATTGGTATCAGAATAACTAAATAGGAAACAATCATCATCACTGAAACAGGAATAGTGAGATCTGGACGTAAACTTATAATGCTGAAAGCTTGATAAACTATTTCCGGCAGCAAGATTATCTTCATGGCAGAAACTTCTTTTGTTAAAAATATTGCATTGTTATTTATGGATGCAATGGAAATTGAAATTGACTGAGGTAAAATAAGATGTTTTATAGTATCAATTTTGGATAATCCTATTGCCAATGCCAGCTCTTTTTGGCTTTTAGGAATTGCCTTTGTACCAGAATAAATAGCCTCACACATGTATGCCCCGCCTAGGAGAGAAAGCACTATTATAGAACAACCGAAATTATTTATTTGAATAAATATTTTAGGTAATCCATAAAAAATAAAATAAGCCTGTATTAATGAAGGTGTATTTCTGAAAAATTCAACATAAAAATAGATAATGGTTTTTAAAAACGGTACTTTATAAAATAAAACTATACTGCATATGAGTCCTATAATAAAAGCAATTAATATAGATAAAAGCGCCACTCCTATTGTTACCAACGAAGCTTTTGCAAAAATACTAACTAAATCAAAAATATTATTTATATCCATAAAGCCTCCCAAAGAATATATTTATTACTATTCTTATTATCAAATTTTCATTTTATACAATTTCTATAGGAATACTATGTTTTAAATTATAGTTAAAAACGGAAAATATGTCAACCACTTTGTATAAATAAAAAATCAAAATTATTCTAAGAAATTTTATTTATTCTAAATAACTCATGCATAAAATAATAAAAACGCCAGTATAAACTAGCGCTTTTTCATAATATATTCCTTTAGAGCATCAGGAAAATGTGTAATCAAATTGTATGCAAATGGAACGATAACTTTATAACGAGGTTTAAGCCTCCTTTTCGAAATTATATTGCTAATAGTTTTCGCTGCTTCCATAGGATCAGCGGGTTTTTGCCTTTTTCTATTTATAGCATCCCATTCATAAAAATGTGAATAACAAGAATTTGAATTGAACATAAGATCATTAGAATTATCAGCCAAGGTCTTAAAAAAATTGGTTTTAACAGGTCCTGGTTCAACAACGGTTGCCTGAATATTAAAGCTGTGCAATTCTAGACGCAACGTATCGCTTAATGCCTCAACTGCAAACTTCGATGCACAATAGGCACCGTTAATGGGTTGAACAAATTTTCCAGAAATAGACCCGATGTTTATAATCTTACCAGCTTGTTGCTCACGCATTACTGGAACAACTGCCTGAATCATATTAATTATGCCGAATACATTCACATCAAACATACTCTGGGCACTATTTACATTAATCTCTTCCAGTGCACCTCTAATTGAGTAACCTGCATTATTTATCAGGATATCGATTTTTTCAACTCGTGATATCACTTCAGTTATTGCAGCATCAATGGATTCTTTTTTTGTGACATCTAAAGTCAGCTTCAAGACTGCTGGTAAATCTTTTAAATCTTCTATCTTCCTCGCCGTTGCCACGACCTGATATCCTTTATTATTTAATATCTTACATAGCTCTCGACCAATCCCTGTAGAGCATCCAGTAATTAAAACAACCGTTTCATTTTTCATAGCTATCAACCTCCTTATTATATCTCGTGTACATGATAAATCACTTGGAGGTTTCTTGCATTATCATTTGTTAAGACTGAATTTATTTCTTATTCTGCTAAGTGATACGGGAGTTATTCCTAAGTAAGAGGCAAGATGGCATTGTTTAATACGCTTTTCTAAACCCGGATACGCAGCTAAGAACTGCCTATAGCGTTCCACACTGTTTAATAGTTTAAAACTACTTGCATGTTCTTCCTTCATAATAAGGACACTATCAATCATTTTTTTATAAAATAGAAGCAGTTGATAATTTCCTTCAACTATTTCCTCAAAATCAGAAATCTTAGCTACAAGAACTTTACTGTCTTCCAACGCTTGTATGTAATACATAGACTCTTTTTGAGATAAATATGCCACATAAGAAAATAGTATTTCACCTTCTGCATAAAAGTATTTTGTTATATCATTACCTTTTTTATCAATATAATATGAGCGAAAGACCCCCTTAGCAATTAGTCCTATTTCTGTAGATTGTTCATCCTCCTGCAAAAAGAACGTGTCCTTTTTTAATATTTTTAACTTAAAAATATTGCGTAATGAAGCAATGTCTTCCTCACTGAGAGAAATGTCCCTGCTTTGCAAAAGATTAATCAATAACCCTCCATATATATTTCCCTTCACGCAAAAACCTCGTTTCTTTTTATATTTAAACACATTCTAACATGTCAGAGAAATATAAACAACACAGCCGAATAGAGAGTAGTCACAATGGTTATAAAACTCAGAGGTGATACTATATTTCTGATAATGTTTTTTCTAATATTTCATAATGCCAGTAATATAAATCCTCTGGTTTTATCGAAAAAGCCTTTTCTTTATCAATAACTATTTTCCCATCTATAACCCTTGCGAAATTAAAGAAGGGTTCCTCTGATAACAAGGATAAACTTGCTTTTTTATTCCATTCTTCCACCGTAACAACATCACTTTGAAATAATAATTTAAGTAAATCATAAAAGTATTTTTTCATAACTCTAAGCTTAAAACCTGGACATTCCTTTTTAGCGATATACAAGTCTACTTCTTTCCACAACTTTTCAATAGCACTTTGCCTTTTAATTAAGCTTTCTAATGATAAATCACCCGTATTCATTACTTCAAGAAGTCTTGTATCCCATTGTATTGGAGTCCAAGGAAGAGTTCTGCTAAAATGAATAATCCATTTTTCATGTGGTATATATTCACCATTTGCTATAAATAACGCTTCTACTAACTTAGTTACAGCACCATTCAGCATATAATGTCCCTGTAATGCATCTCCTCTATGAATCCATATATCACCTGCCAATCTAAAATACCACCAACAGCTAAAAAGTACTCCTCCTGCTTGTAATGGTTCTGGTTTATTCATAAGCTTATCATCTATTAGTTTTTTAATTTCTCCATCTGGGTCATATAGTACTTTTGCATAGGACAAATCCCATAAAGCAACGCTATCCCAGGATTGCTGTTTTTCTTCCTCCAAATTTAATATCTTTATGTCGTAAAGATATTTTTCAATCATTGTAATACCAATTGGTATAGGTGATTCTCCATTCTGCCATAACTTATAATTTTGTTCATCCAAATATATAACTATATCAATTTCAGACAAATGATCTGCGTACCCCCGAGACATCCCTCCATTAAGAGTTATTCCAATTACACCTTCTAAGGCTTCAAACTTTCTTATATTATTTTGTAATACTAGCATAAAATCATTTATTTTATTTTCACTTTTTAAGTTTACATATGATCTATTCATAAAAACATCTCCTTTTAAATAAATTAATTGATATAAAACATAAATGTAACAGCATAAATTTTAGTAAAATAAAAAGCCGTAGATTTTACTCTACGACTTCTATCATAAGAAAGATAGTTCAATTGCCCGAAGAGTAAAAATAAAATCAAATACTAATAAAATGCTCAACAAATAGACTGTTGCACAGAACAGTTTTTAAGCATTTTATTACAATAAATGATTCTATCTTACTTCTCCGTATCAAATCATGCTTTTTGATTACATAGCACTAATTTGATCGAATGGCACTCCACCTTTCAAAATTATACTGTTACATAAGAAATTATACACTTAATCCAAATACTTGTAAATGATATTTTTGAACCCAATTGTCTCAAGCCATTTTCTGATCTCTTCAGATGAAACAGTACCATTTACAGCAATACCAGGTAGAATGATGGATTTTGAGCACTCTCTAGCTATATCATCTTCAATTCGGCAAAATCCTCGAGCAATTTGATTCCTTACTTCCTTAGCGGCAGTATTATAATTAAAGGAATACTTCTTATCAGAAATTATTTCTCTTATAGTGCCACCAGTCTGTTTTGCGATTTCTAATGCCTCCTTCTTTGGTTAGTCAAATTGCATTTCTGATTATAGTATACAACTAAAACTCTGGTGGGATAGTAGAAGTTTTATATCTTCACTATCTAATTTCTCCACTATCAATGTCTAAGTTCTAATTATTCAATAAAATATGAGATTTCCATCTTTGAAAATTTATGTTGACAATAGTGTATAGGTACTATACACTATAAATATGATGAATATAGATAATATAAAAAAAGCCAAAATCAGTTATCATCTTTTGGAGTTAATTGAGAAAGTTTTAGAAATTGATAAGAAAACCCGTTATTATGGAACTGATACACCATTATTTCATTCTGAAATTCATATGATTAAGGCAATAAAAGAAAATGAAGGTATTCATATAACGGGATTGGCTGAGAAATTGGGAGTTACGAAAGGAGCGGTGTCACAGGTTACAATTAAGCTTCAAAAAAAAGGCTTAATAATAAAAGAAAGAGATATAAATAATTACTCTAAGTTTTTATTAAAATTAACTCCTATGGGTGAAGTAGCATATAATAACCATCTAAAGTTTCATCAAGATATTGATCAAATGCTAGCTGATATATTAAGTGATGAATCTGAGGAAAAAATTAATTTTTTAAAAGACTTTTTAATAACGTTAGAGCATAAATTAGATATTTTTGAAGACAAGACGGAGAAATAATTTTTTTTACCCATAGTGTATAGGTGCTATACACTATGAAGATTAGTATTACCCAAACAATAAATTTAAGTTTTACTCTAAAAAACTATAATAAATTTCGATAGCGCTGGAGGTAGTAATTTTGATTAACACTAAAAAGAATATAAGTATAGATAACAAAGCAAAGGATTCATCACGATTAACATTACGGCTTAGAATTATTCTGGCAATTGTTCTTATTGCAAATACTCTCGATTTAATGGATTCAACAATAACCAATATTGCAGCTCCCTCAATTGTTAATGATATCGGTGGCGGCCAGTGGCTGATAAAGTGGCTCGGTGCTAGTTACGCATTGGCTATTGGTGTATTGCTTGTTATTGGTGGACGATTAGGGGACAAATATGGTAAGAGGAGGATGTACTTAACTGGCATAGCAGGTTTTACAATTGCTTCTGCCATATGCGGCCTATCAGTTAATCCCACAATGATTATAGCTGGAAGACTCATTCAAGGCAGCTTTGGAGCATTGCTTATTCCTCAAGGTGTAAGTATTTTGATGGCTACATTTTCCCGTGAACAATTACCAAAAGCCTTTAGTTCTTTCGGTCCCATTATGGGACTGGCATCGATTAGTGGGCCTATTGCAGCTGGATTAATTATCGATGCTAATATTGGAGGCCTTCACTGGAGACCTATGTTCCTTATTAATATCTCCTTTGGCATAGTTGGCTTTATTGCCGCTTTCAAGGTACTGCCCCATGACAAAGCTAACTCTAATGAGAAACTTGACGTTACAGGCTCCATACTGTTAGGCTTGATGATGTTTGGACTTATTTTGGGATTAATCCAAGGATCCACTAATGGGTGGACGACTTTACCGATTATAAGTATTATTGGTGGGGCTATAATGTTTATTGCTTTCGGTTTTCGTCAAAAATATGCTGCCAATCCTCTAATAAAACTGACACTTTTATCTAATAAGGGATTTACCTCTGGACTATTGATGGAACTTGGATTTTTTGCTGCTTTGAATGGATTTGTATATGTTATCTCTCTATTTTTTCAACTGATGCTTCACTTCACTCCATCTAAAGCATCACTTGGAATGGCACCAACGGCAATTGGAATTATTATTTCTTCTTTAATTTGCAAACCACTGCTTAGTACTCTTGGACGTAAACTGGTAGCCCTAGGACTACTAACCACTTTAGTTGGTACTCTTGGACTATTTGCTATAATTTCAATTAAAGGTGCAGCAGTAAGTGCCTTGATGAGTGCCCCTGCTATTTTTATTCTCGGTTTAGGTATGGGAGCATGCATTAGTAGTATTTATGATATTGCTATTGGTGATGTTGCACAGGAAGAAACAGGAAGTGCAAGTGGTTCGCTAAGCGCAATACAGCAGCTTGCAGCTGCCATAGGGTCAGCAGTAATAACAACCATATTTTTTAATGTTCTTGAAAAAGCTGGAGGGGTAAGTGCAATGACAACGTGCATCTTGGTGGTTGCCGGCATTATTGTACTTTGTTTTGGGCTTGTAGGTTTGCTGCCCCAAAAATCACCTGCTGAGAAGTAAATCACTATTGTTCGCTTAAAACTTGGATCTCAATCCTTTAATAAAATCCCGTTTTTTAAGTTCAAGGAATATTAAATTTCAACAGAAAAAATACTGCTTATGGGCAGTATAAGTATATTCTCTCTTGTAAACCTTCTAAGACTTCTTTAGGCACTTCCCTGAATTTAATATCTTCACCTAGGAAAAGGAGCCAATTTGTCATTTCAGTCAATTCTTCAGGCTTATTAACATCGATAAAAGTTTTTAGAATGGCTGTGGTTTGGTACGGATTCGTGTAGGAAATTGAAACTTTTAAAGGATGATATTTTTTAAACTGGGCAATGGAATTTGGACCAAGTTCAAGTATAAGATTTATTACTTCTTCCTGTTTACTTAGTTTTTCTAAAATTTTTTTCTTACTTAATCTTTTTCTCGCCTCGTAGGGTCTGACGTCACTGATATGGTCCACAGGAAAGATATACTTTTTTTCTTCCTTTAAGTCAAAGCCTTCAATTAGCCAAAGTCCTTTTTCATGATAAAGGTGCAAAAGGTAAATTGGGTAGGACTTTGCTACCTCCTCTTCTTTGATGGTAATCAATAAGTACCTATCCAAAAGAAGGATTTGAATCACCTTTTCTAGCATGGGATGGGGGAGGTCTGAAAGATCAAGCAGATCTGGGTTATTGGGATTGGTCCCTTCAAAAAGCAAGATTTGATTTAAAAGAACAAGATCATCTTGCTGGTTTTCTGAGATGAGACCTAGTAATTTTTCAGCTAAAGACTGACGACTCTTTAGATAGGGGAGTTGTTGATTTCTTGTGGCCATAAAGGCAATAAAAAGAGCTTTCACCTCATTATCGGTAAAGCGAACAACGGGAAGGAGAGAGTTGTGCATGACAAAATACCCCCCATCCCTTCCAACTTCAGCCACAAGCGGCACCCCCATGGCCTCAATTTCTCTGATATCTCTAATTGCTGTAGAACGAGAGATATTAAATTCTCGCATGAGTTCAGAAATTGTGAAGTGGGCACGGTTGTTGATATACCTCATCATTGTATTAATCCGTTCAACTTTTTTCATAGGGCCTCCTAAACAGTATCATTTTTTGACATGATTTAAAGCTATTATATACACATCAAGTGAAGGATACAAGTCATTTGAATAATAAAAAAGGAAGGTTTTCAATATGGCAGATTATACTTTAGAAGAAAAAGAAAGCTTCACCGTTATAGGTTTTGGAATTGAACTTAAGAGCTGTTATACAGACTTTGCTGGTTTAAACAAGGAAAAGTTAGACTTTTGGCAGGCCATCAGTCAAGATGGAAGGCTTGGCACTTTAAAAGCTATAGCCGCAAACGGCTATGTTTTTGCCGTGAACGAAGCATTGAATAACAAGATGATGTATTATGCCGGCATCATGGCAAAAGCATCAGCACCAGAAGGAGCTAGAACTATCCAATTTCCTAAGGGAGAATATCTAGTGGTTAAAGGTGAAGGGAATACGGCTGAGGAATTGAATAATAGGCTTACTGGCATTGCCTTTGGTCAAGTGCTGCCAGAGGCAAAAAATTTCGCCTATGTTGGCGGGCCAAATGCAATGGCTCTGATGGGCCATCGAAATGACTTAGTTTTTGGTGAAATGTGGATTCCTGTTGTAAAGAAATAAGGAGAAGGAGGGATATAGATGTCTTACATCGTTGATTTTAAAAACGTGTCTACATCTGGTTTAGAGTCTTCACCTGTAGTTGAAGCGCTTGCTGGTTTACGTGCCAATGAAGCCCGTTACTTTATGAACAAATACAAACATGAATTTACGGTTGTACCAGCTAGCGAAAGCCAGGATACACTTGATTATGTGAAAAGAATTTTGAAAGAAGAACGTGATATTGAGTTTGCGACTAAACCTTTAGAAACATCGCGTTTTCAAGTAGAAAACATCAAATTTACCTACGTCTTTTATGAGGATGGTCTTGCAGTGAACGTCATGTATACAGTTGATGACCCTAAAAAGCGGGCCGTTGGTTTTAAGCTTTCTGAGGGTATGGAGATACCAAAGGAGTTAGAAGGAAAGTTCAAGTTTGCTAGACAGAAGTCTAAACTAGCTGGAATAATCCGGGGCTCGTTCTTCATAATTAAGGGAGAATATTAAAGTCAGTAAGTGGATGTAGAGGAATCCAGCCAGCTTTTTTATTGCCAGCGCGTCAGTAAAACTCTCGTTCCTGGAGGCGTCAATCTCGTCGTAGCTGGTTCTGGCTACTGCAAATAAACCTGTGGGTTTGGCAATACCACAGGTTTATTTCTTTCAGTCAAGAAATATATTGAAACTGCAATAAATAGAATTACAGCCATTATTGATATATATATGATTTTAGTATCCGTATTTTTGAAATCATATAAGAAAATTTTCCTTCATATCAATCTAAATAAATTATTATTTTGCTTGTCTAAAGACTATCGTAGTGCCAAGTGCAACAGAGGCCGGAACAAAAATTTCCCCTCTAGCTGTATTTCTTACTGGAAAGCCGTTTTCTTTGATGTATTTATAGGTATGCGAGATGTCCTTCACTTCAACTGTATATCCTATAAATCCTGGTAAAGCAGGTACCTTTTCACCTGGCAATAAATTGTCCAACTTAGATTCAGCAATAATCGTTATTCGCGCACCTTTTAGCTCAAAACTCCTTGTCAATTCCCCTTCTTGTATATCACTGCCAAGATATCGCTGGTATCGTTCTGCAAAGCTCTCAAGTTCAGAATCCGCCACACAAAGGATTGCTTCAACAAGCTCAATGGCTCCATTGGGATGGAGCATATGTGTTTGCGTCTGCAGGATCTCTAGCGGTGGCATATCAGCAGCTGCAAGTCTGCCTTCTGGTACATCCTCACCATCAATTTCTAAAACCTTAAGTGGTGAAACCTTCATACCAGATTTAGTTTCAACTGGGCGCTGGACAGCATTAACTCCACTATGACCAACACCACAGGTATTGAATCTTGCGGCAGTACCGTCTACATCAGGTGTATAAAAGCATAGAATATGCACTCCCTCGTAACGTTCCAGGCATCTTGATACAGTATCCACTGTACGTTTTACATTTTCAAGAACTCGAGGAAGTACTGCTGCAGGTACCTGAATTGGAACAAGGTTGGCTTCACTTGGTATTTTCACCCCATCTTTAATCACCGTTGCAATTTCAACAAAATTTTGTAGGAAGGTGATATGTGTATTTGCAACCCCAAGCGGTTTAGGTGCTTCTCCTTCCTTTTCAGTCATCATAGGATAAGCTGGTGCAAGGCAATCAAAACCTAATTTTTTATATAACTCCAGAGCAGCCCTCATGTCTGTTACAACATGACCCACGTGATGTATATGCTTGATTTCTGTATTCATAATATTTACCCCCTGTATTATGGTTTTTGCAAAGCATTAGCAAATAAACTTTTAAACATCCTTTTATGTTATTATTCTCAATTAAGTCATTTATCACACCAGCTAGTTTGTTTATATTGTTTTAAAGAAATTATGCTAATCTCTCGCCTTTATATAGATACATGAAATAATTTATTTTTTAGTTTCATAATCAGGATATGACATTATTGAGCAAAAAACTGTTTTAGCTCTTTTGCAACTAAGTCGGGACGGTTGGACTTGCCTTGAGCATTATCTACATTTCCTGATCCACCGTGGTTAAGTCCAGGAAACTCAACCCGCTTGACCTTGGGCAATATTTTCTCCAAGCTATCCAGTGCAGGTTTTAAAAAAGGCAGTCCCTTGCTGCCGCCAAGTAAAAGTACATCGATTTTCAAATTTCTAAAACGCTCCTGTGTTCCGGTCATTTCGATGAGAAGTTTCCCCTCATAGTGCAGGGTTGGTGCCAGCATCCTCATAGTTACATCTCCCGCTTTAGCTTTCTTGTCTTCTGCATCCATCATCTTGCTTGTCATAAACTCCAGCAGCCATCGAGGCATTATATTGAATATTGGTGGTCCAAGCTGAAGTACTGCTTTAGGCCCCGCCATTAACACCTAAGAGACTTGATCTTATAGAATCAATGTTTAAAATCTTCGTTAATGCTGGATTTTCATCTAAAGATGTGGTAATGGCGTCAATGCTTATAAATGATTACATACTCTCATTTGTAAAAAATGAAATGATTATATCAAACACAGCATTATCTGAAGGTATTAGTGAACAGGAAGCTAAGGATAACTCAAAAAGTTTTTTCAGTAGCTTATCACCTGATCAATATCCTACAATTATCAGCCTTTCAGAGTATTTAGCATTCGATAACATGGATGAGCATTTTAAGTTTGGCATTGAAACTTTGTTGTCTAGTTTAGAGAAAAGACTCACTAGTAAGGTCTGATAGAACATTAAGTGAGTTATAAATGCTTTAGCACTTATAACTCCTTATCCTTTAGGATAAAAAGTAGATTATTTATTGAAATAGTGACCTTGCTCCAAATCCGCAATCAAGCCTGGTTGTATCGGATTCCACCCCAAAATCTCTTTTGTTTGTGCAACGTTTCCCGGCATTACACTTGGGATATCAAGTGAAGCCAGCATACCGAGAAATCCGAAATGAGTATTTGCTTCTTCGCGGGAAATGCTTACCACTGGAAGGTTTAAGTGTTTTCCGATAGTACTGGCAATTTCACGGAAAGGAATTCCTTCGTCGCCTCTTCCGGTAAAACTCGAACCGGCTGGTGCTTTTTCAATTGCCAGACGAAAAAGCTTAGCAGCATCAAGCCTATGAATAGCCGGCCATCGATTAGTTCCCTCTTCAACATATGCAGTTACTGCTTTTTAGCGCTCATGATTGATAAGTTGTGGAATAAATGCATGGATATCTGCGTCACTATGGACGGAGGTTGCAAGTCTATGGACTGCGTAACGAACTCCTTTGTCCGCTAAAGCTAATGTAGCCTTATCCGA